>JAGVNL010000013.1 GCA_020053275.1 bacterium | reverse complement strand
TAAACCCTCTAGTCGGGTGACGCGAGCCAGGTCCCCTGCTGGGCGCGGAACGCCTAGTGAGCACCCAGGAGGGTGGCCAAGCGGCAGGACCCGACGAACTTCTGCACCCCGAGCCTTGGCTAATACTCACAATATGGTAGAAATCATCCCCGCAGTCCTTGCCCACAATGCCGACGACTGCCAAGCTAAGCTCTTGCACCCCGGTCTCCGCAGCGTCGCAAATATTTTTCAAATTGATGTACTCGACGGCTCTATGTTTGACGCCACCTGTTTTGCCGACCCCAAAATAATTGCCAAATGGCCCAACCTACCAACTATCGAACTCCACCTCATGGTTCACAATCCACTACCAATCATCGAACTCTGGCACAGCCTCATCCCCACCCTCAAACGCGTCATCATTCACGCCGAGCTTGCTCGCCCACTTGGTGCCATTCTCGAGCGCGCCTCTGCCCTCGGCCTCGAAATTGGCCTTACACTTAATCCTGAGACCTCTCTCGACCGCCTCGCTCATCACCTTCATGATCTCGATGTCATTCAAATCATGGGCGTTCACCCAGGTTCTTCTAACCAACCCTTTCTTGGCGAACAAATCCTGGCCAAAATCCGCCGTTGTCGTCAACTTCACCAAAACCTCATAATTTCCGTCGACGGTGGCGTCAACCTAAAAACCACCAAAAGCCTTATAAACGCTGGCGCTAACCGTCTGATTGCTGGTTCTGTACTATGGTCAGCCATAAATCCCGCCGAAGTTTATACACAGCTCAAGGCTCTATAAACCACCTGGTTTTCTTGCTATAATAGACTCATGACCAAGCTGTCTCATTATTTTTCGCTGTCCCTCCTGCTCGGCTTGGGCCTCTCTTTCTTACTCCCCCAAAGCTCAGCTTTGAGCGCAAACCCAACAACCGAGCTGAGCTCGGGAAGTTTAATTCGTGGCGTCGCCTATCCTTCCGTTTATTACCTCGGTGCCGACGGCCTGCGTTATGTCTTCCCTAACGAAAAAACTTACTTCACCTGGTACGATAACTTCAATTCCGTCACCCAAATTTCCGACGAAGCTCTCGGTCAAATCCAAATTGGCGGCAATGTCACCTACAAGCCAGGCGTCAAGATGGTAAAAATAAATACCGATCCCAAAACCTATGCCGTCGCTCCAGGCGGCTATCTACACTGGATAGAAAATGAAACCCTGGCTGGTACAATTTTTGGTGGCGATTGGGCTAACAAAATTGACGATCTCCCCGATGCTTTTTTTACCAACTATCACATAGGATCCTCACTAAACAACGCTAGTAGCTACCAACTTAACAATGTCCGTATCGCCACTGCCGATGTCAACCAAGACAAAAATCTTTCAGTACC
Source organism: bacterium (assembly GCA_020053275.1). Lineage (GTDB taxonomy): Bacteria > Patescibacteriota > Patescibacteriia > UBA9934 > UBA9934 > UBA11707. The sequence continues at coordinate 40,626 of JAGVNL010000013.1, read as the reverse complement.
CGCCATCTTTACTATCACCAACACCGGTTACTCGCCAATTGACTTCCACATTCCTCTCGGTAAAAGCGTGCGTTTCGTCAATGCGGACACCGTTCAACACACCGCCACTGCAGACGACCTCTCCTGGGGCAGCGGCACGCTTGCACCAAACGCACAATTCGTTCATACTTTCAGTACCATAGGCACCTACCAATTTTTCGACAGTTACAATTCTCGTCACACTGGAGCAGTCTATGTTACCGCTAAATAATTAAGCTCGTTACTTAATTTTATCTATTATGCATGCGTCATCTTTACGCTCCATCGCTGTTGGTACAGTAGCCGTTGCCGCCATTGTCGGCTTCAGCGTTTTCGCCGCTCTTACTCACAAAGTCTCTGCTGCTACTACCATCGTTTCAGGTGACCTCATTCGTGGCCAATCATTCTCCGCCGTTTATTACATGGGTGCCGACGGCTTCCGTTATGTCTTCCCTAACGAAAAAACTTACTTCACTTGGTACAGCAGCTTTGACAGCGTCAAATTCATTTCCGACGCGGACCTCGGCAACATTCAAATCGGCGGCAATGTTACCTACAAACCAAACACCCGCATGATTAAAATAAACACCGATCCAAAAGTCTACGCTGTTAGTGATAACGGCGTTCTCCATTGGGTCTCAACCGCCGAAGCAGCCACCATACTTGGCGGTAGCGATTGGAGCCATGCCATTGACGATGTCCCAGATGGTTTCTTCACTAACTATTCAACCACCGGCACAACACTCAGCACGGCCAACGCCGCTTCGACCTTCAAAACCAGCTCGTATGCTACCAATGTCAACCTAGACAAAGATCTTGCTGTACCAAAAGAAATCAGTATCACAAGCAGCGCCTTCAGCCCACTCGATATTAATATGAGTGCCAATCGTACCGTGCGCTTCACTAATAACGACACCGAACGCCACACCGCCACTGGCGACGACGGCGTCTGGGGTACTGGCACAATCCTACCAGGTGGCAACTTCATCATTCGTTTCACCACAGCCGGCACTTACACCTTCTATGACGGTTACGACAGCGCTCTCTCCGGTGCAATCTATGTCGAGTAAGCTACTATAAGAATCGTCGGATAATTTTCATCCAGTAAAAGTCGGGACACTGTGTTCCGACTTTTATGTTATACTACCCGTAGCAATAATCAATAATATGAAAAATGGATTGAAAGCAATTCACTGGATAATCTTTGCCCTCGCGGCTTGGGTTATTCTCGCCCCATTTGTTGGTGACGACATCCTCCGCCTCTTCTTCGGTTCCACTGTAGACACAGTCGGCCTCATTGGTATGCTCCGTTGGGACGACCTCTTCATCGGTTTAGCCATCAGCGTCCTCGGTCTAATTGTCGTCAGCCTTGAACAACCAAACATCAAAACTGCTGGCCTGCGCGCCATGCACTGGTTGCAAATCGGCCTCGGTGCCTGGGTCGCCACTGCCCCCTTTGCTCTCGCCTTCACTCTCCGCGAATTCACCTGGTCGCACTTTGTCACCGGTTTCTTCATCGCCATCTTCGCTCTCATCCAAATCAATCTCGAGGATGCGAAGGGGTGAAGTAAGTAGATTGGCCTGCCCGGCTTCGCCGGGTAGAATGTAGTTGGTAGAATAAAACTTCACCGAATGAAATTATCTACTCTCTACTATCTACCAACTCTAAAATCATTATTGAGCCAAATATGCCACCAATTCGTCGCGAAGTCCCATCGCTAACAGAAAAGCAACTCTTGACTCTTGAAGCCAAGGCTAATGTTATTCGTGAGGACATTTTGACGATGCTGACTTATGCTGGCAGCGGTCACTCCGCCGGTCCGCTCGGCATGGCCGACATTTTTACGGCGTTATATTTTCATGTATTGCACCACGACCCAAAGCGCCCAAACTGGGCCGAACGCGACCGCCTGTTTCTAAGCAACGGCCACATCGTTCCCGTCCGTTATGTCACCATGAGCCATGCGGGCTACTTCCCAAAAACCGAACTCACTTCATTCCGTCAATTCGGTTCTCGTCTGCAAGGCCACCCCGAACCGCGTCTGTTGCCAGGCCTCGAGAATACTTCTGGTCCGCTTGGTGATGGTTCATCACAAGCTTGCGGTACTGCCTACGCCGGTAAAATGGACGGCGCTGCTTGGCACACTTTCTGCGTCATGAGCGACGGCGAACTAGAAGCAGGCATCACCTGGGAAGCAGCCCTTTTCGCCAGCCGCAACCAACTCCACAACCTCACATGGATAATCGACCGCAACAATATCCAAATAGACGGCTACACGGAAGATATAATGCCGCTCGAACCACTCCATGATAAATTCGCCGCCTTCGGTTGGAATGTTATTGAAATCGACGGTCACAACATCCGTGAATTTGTGGACGCCTGCGATCGCGCTAAAGCCACCTGGGAAGCACCAACAGTCATCATTGCTCACACTATCCCCGGCAAAGGTGTGCACTTCATGGAAGCGGATCCCGCTTGGCATGGCAAAACCCCCAAAGACAAAACCGAACTCAACGCCGCCCTCCGCGAGTTGCGAACACTTGGCGGCAAAATCGCAAGTGAACTGGACTAAAATAACGAGCTTATATTAGCCAAAATATAGTAAATATTACAAATTGCTACTTTAGTGACAATTTGCTATACTAGATTTACTATGATTTTTCAACGCACTCTACAACCAATCATCGCGAAACAATTATTCAAAGGAAAAATGATTGTTTTGCTCGGCCCACGACAATCTGGTAAAACTACTCTATCCAAAGAGTTAATAAAACCATTCGCCGACAAAGGTGCCTACTTTGACTGTCAATTATCAGAAGTTAGACGCCATTTTGTACTCGGTGAACCAGATCAATTGTTACCCCTCATTGGTAATAAAAAAATTGTAGTTTTTGACGAAGCCCAAACTATTCAAGATATAGGCTCAATTTTAAAAATATTTTTTGACACCTATCCTTCAATTCAAATTATCGCTACAGGCTCATCATCATTTGATCTGGCCAATAAAATCAAAGAACCAATGACTGGCCGCGCTTATGAGTTTACCTTGCTTCCACTTTCAACCAAAGAAATTGCCTCAGTTAAAATAATCAATGAGTCTATCCTACACGAAACAATGCTGTACGGAAGTTATCCTGCCGTCGTCGCTGCAACTACAAAAGAAGATAAATTACTAGCTATTCGCAGTATAGCCACAAATTATCTATACAAAGATGTCTTTACTTTCGAAGCAATCCGCAACCCCAAAGCCTTCGAAGATCTGTTGCGCGCCCTTGCTCTACAAATTGGCTCACTAGTATCAATTAACGAGCTGGCACAAACTCTAGGTATTACTCGTACAACCATCAATCGATATTTGCGTCTACTCGAACAAGCCTTCGTCATTAAACGTCTTTATGGTTTCTCTAATAACCCTCGAAATGAACTAAAAAAAGCCTGCAAAATCTTCTTCCTCGACACCGGTGTGAGAAATGTTTTAGTCGACATTATTTCTCCACTGAATAACCGTATCGATCGTGGAACAATCTTTGAAAATTTCTTTATAACAGAACGAATGAAGATTGGAGCTACTGAAACTTTCCCACCAGAAATAATGTTCTGGAGATCACGAGCTGGAGAAGAAATAGATGTTATCGAACGCTCAGGTCCACACATCACTGCATTTGAATGCAAATGGACAAAACAACCAGTTATTTTTAAAAAGTTTCTAAAAGCTTATCCATCTGCTATCACTTCAGTCGTCTCACCGTCAAATTTCTGGCTGTAAACAACCAAACACAATCCAGCAATTTAACCGAACTCAACGCCGCCCTCCGCAAATTCCACACCCTCGGCGGCAAAATAGCTAGCGAATTAGATTAAAGCACCACATAATGCAACAGCACGCTCTGCTCCCCCAACTTTTCTACCGTAATCAACTGCAACCGCTGGCTGCTAATCTCTTCCACAAACGGCACACCACCACCAAACAACAACGGCTCGATCGTTACAAATAAGTCAGTCACCAGTCCAGCCGCCAAAAATGCGGAATAAACTTCACAGCCACCAACCACACAAGCGGAAGTATACTGCCTATCTTCAAGCCACTTCACCACCGCTTCTGGCGACTGGTTGGTGCTTTCCAGCACGCCTGGAATGTCATCAAACGGTGGCTCCTGCCGTGTCATTATTATATTCAACCGCTCTGGTAACGGCTCACCAATCGTCTGAAATGTCCGCCTGCCCATAATCACCACCCCACTCTCTTTGGTCTTCAGCACAAAAAATTGCTTATCTTCAGCACTTGTCCAGTCCGTCAACTGATCCCTATCCGCCGCAATCCTCCCATCGACGGACATGGCTACTATTAGCGTAATCTTCATAGGCCGAAAGTTACCCACAGTTTACCGCAATTCGTCTCTTAACGGAAACCCTCAAGCGTGCCAAACTACTCTCATCAATTAGTTTAATCGACGATATGCAAGATTGGAGTCAAATAACTGGAGGCCTAGCCATGCAACATATCCGTCAGCTAATCACGGACGGCAATATTAAAAATGCTGGCGAAGAGCACCTCCAACCTTCGTCAATGGATTTGTCACTTTCAGACGAAGTCTACCGCATGCGTGGTACCTTTCTCCCTCGTCGCGGCGAAACCATCCGTGACATTCTTAAAGACGGCGTCCTTTACCAAACGCGCCTCGATCACCCACTAGAACTCTTCGGCATTTATTTAGTCCGCCTAGACCAAACACTTTCGCTGCCAGAACAAGTCTATGCCGTCACTAACAACAAATCATCTTCCGGCCGCATCAACTTACAAACTCGTCTACTCGTCGACGGCACTGCCCGCTTTGACACCGTCCCTCGCGGCTACAAAGGAGAAGTCTGGCTCGAGATAATTCCCAAATCATTTCCAGTAAAGCTCGACCATGGCGAACGCTTAAACCAAATGCGCTTCATGACTGCGGATACCAGGCTCACCAGTCAAGAACATTTCGCCTTGCTCGACCGCAGCGAACTACTCTGCGACCTCTCAGGCAACGCCCTCAAAGCAGACATGTCACTCGTCGACCATGATGGAATTGCCATGAGTGTCGATCTCTCAAGCGAAGACATCGTCGGCTACAAATGCTCACCAACCGCTTGCCGAGTACTCGACTATTCTCGCCGCGATCTCGACGCTTACGACTTCTTCGAGCCAATCCATCGCCCTAAAAATCGCCAATATGTCATGAAGCAGGGCGACTTCTACATTCTCGCCACCAAAGAAGGCCTCCGAGTCCCCAGTAACTACGCCGTAGAAATGGAAGCCTATGACACAAGCAAAGGCGAGTTCCGCTCGCACTACGCCGGCTTTTTTGACCCAGGTTTTGGCCATGGTCAAAACGGTGAAATACGCGGCACACCAGCCGTGCTGGAAATCTTCACTCACGACAACGACTTCGTTCTCCGTGACGGCCAACCAATCTGCAAAATGGTCTACTCTCGCCTAACCGCCCCCGCGGAAATAATGTACGGCGACACCCGCCTCGCCAGCAACTACTACAAACAACAAGGTCCACGCCTCAGCAAACATTTTAAGATGAACTAGTATGAACCTCACCCTCTGCGGCAGCATCGCCTTCATTCACGAGATGGATGATTTGCGGCAAAAACTCGAAGCTCTCGGCCATTCAGTCCAAATGCCGCCAATGACAGAACGGATCGGCGAGCACGGCCAGCATATTAGCGCTGACGAATATTACGCCCTCAAAAAAGCCGCCGATACAGATCTAAACCATTGGATCTGGAAAAACCACGGCGACTGCATCTCCGCTCATTTCCGCAAAATAGAATGGGCCGACGCCGTCGTCATTCTCAACCTCAGCAAAAATAATATTGAACACTATGTTGGCCCAAACACCTTAATGGAAATGGGTTACGCCTTTGCGCTCAACAAACCAATCTACCTATTCAATCCAATCCCTCGAATCTCCTACTTCGAAGAACTCATCGGTATGAATCCCATCATCATCAGCGGCGATTTGTCGCTTATCCACAGCTAGCGAGTTTGACACGAGTCTTCGGCCATGGTGAAATGTATACAACTGAATGTGGTTCAAAGTGAATTACCTAAGTGTCACGAATAGACTCCCTATTACTTATTTTGTAATGGCGGAGTCTATTTCGTTTTAGCATCCCGGGCCACTGGGGCTATGGTGGTAAGGGTAACCACATTCAGTTTGACACTTAAAGTTGCGAGTTCGAGTCTCGCTAGCTCCACCATCCCCAAAACCAGGCCCGGGACCAGCCACACCCTCGCATTTCGTGAGGGTGTTTGGTTTACATCCCTCTCCCTTCGCCGCCTGGCGTTTTAACTATAATCTTTTGGCTGCTTATTCAGCATAATCTGGCCGACGAAAAGGCCAAGTAGCGAGGGGCAGGCCTAATCTCTTGTAGTCGGGTGACGCGAGCCAGGTCCCCTGCTGGGCACGGAACACCTAGTGAGTACCCAGGAGGGTGGCCAAGCGGCAGGACCCGACGAACTTCCGTACCCCGAGCCTTGGCCTCTAAGTGTTCGGCTTTGAATGTAAACTCACCGATCAGAAATTGACCAAAACGGCCGCATCTGCTACCTTTCTTGCCTGGTTCCACCTAGGCGTACCAGCGCCACCAAGGAAGCAAATGCTCCTTTCTCTCACCATCCTAGCCGCTTGCGGCCTGTTCAACCCTCCACCCCAAGAGGTCACAACCCCCGTCGTCGCCCCACCAGCTCCGTGGCAGGACGCCTTCGTCAAGGGCAGCCTAGTCGCCGTCACCCCAGACAACTTCCAGGAAGTCTGGAAGACCGTTCGGCACGACGGCCGGTCCAACTCCGACTGGGTCATGCCAGGCATCCCCATGGAGTGCCCAGACGACTTCGTCCTGGCCCTCAACTACATGGTGGATCTCGGCGAGTGCTTCTGCTCCTACCATCTGGGCGATGAACCGAGCGCCAACCCGCCGGTCTACGAGGACCAGTACACCAACGCCCACGAGCCCCGCCGCTCTGACCCCTACTGGGTGGATCTCGCCTCCTCCGGCTGTGTCGCCATCACCGAACACGACGGCCAGTGGTGGAAGGGCGTCAAGATGTCGAGCGTCCGTCCCGTCAGCGGCAATGACGAGTTCACCCAGGAGTTCTACAGCCAGCCCATCTGTACCTCCGTCGAGTCAGACGGTGGCGTCATCGATCTCGGCGACCTCCACGACCAAGGCTCCGGCCAGTAGCGCGTGCACCCGCACTTGCAGCAACTCTCGACCCTCCCCCAGGGTCGACGGAAGCTGCTCGTGTCGGGTGCTTCTGTTTTTGGTCTACCTCGAGCGTATACCCTCGAGGTAGACCACTTATCCACAGCTACTCCAAGCAACAAATCAAGCCAAAATTTCAATAATATTAGCCAAACACACAGTTTTAAGCTGGACAAAACCCCATATTTTTGCTATATTACTCCGTCCTGGACACCCCGTCCTCGACCCTTCCACCTCTGTCAATGAGACATCAAATGACCACCACCCTCTCCCCAGCCTCGACCGTCGCCCGCAACCAACTCATCTCCTCCGCCTGCTGGTCGTTCGCCAGCTCCCTCTTGTGCCTAGCAGCCCCGTTCTACTTCTGGCAGCGCCAGGACATGACAACTTGGCTGTGGGTAGGAGTCGGCATCACCTGGATCGGCTTCGTGCCAGTCGTGCTGCTGTTCCTCCACACCACACGAATGAACTGGCACGGCCTCAAGATGTCCAAGCTGCTCGACGAGCACGCTGGCAGGAGCGAATCCTCTCTGCTGGCTGGGTTCCTCAACGCCTACAGCAAGCAACATGGTCGTACCTCATCCTTCGCCTTGGCAGATTGCTTCCGCTGGGTAAACAAAAGTCGGTCAATCCTCAATGCCGACAGCCTCGTGGAGGCGCTGGAAGAACTGGAGAAATCTGGCGACATCGCGATCTACCGCCCAGCAGACGGCGACCTAGTCATCTTGTTGACGAAGCAATTCCACCAGCGGATGCGCTTCACCAGCCACTCCACGCATTAGTAGCTCGCCATAGCTGCTACTCCCCGTCGATTCAGTTCGACGGGCGCCCTTCACTGCTCGCGACTCTCTCGCTGGCAGCGAAGGGTAATCACACCCTAAAGGACTACACAATGACCAACCGTTTTTCCTATACCCCCGCCTCCGCTCTCCGCCGCTTCATCACCTCCGTCCTCGCCACGCTGTTAGTCTGGTTGGTACTCGGCTTCAGCATGTGGACGACCGTTCCGTTCTTCCTCAACGAGCCTCGCACAGCCACTGAAGCCTGGGGAATGCTTATTGGAATTTGGACAGGAGGCCTGATCGGTGCCGTCATCTTCACCCAGATCACGGTGGACAACTGGCATGACTACCGGCGCGTTCTGCAGCTCGCGAACCACATCAGCGACCAAGCCTCCATCATGGCCGGATTCCTTGCCACCTACCACATGGAGATGAAGCGTCCGCCGTCATTCACCTTCGACTCGTTCGCCAAGTGGCTAGATGAGCGAAAGTCTCTCATGGTCGTGCACGAAGCCCTTGGCCTCCTGCTCGATCTCGAGGAGGCCGAACAGGTGGTCATCGAGCGCCCAAAAACTGGCGGTCTCATCATCACCCTGACCAAGCGGTTCTTTGAGCGGACAGTGTTCGCCATCGCCCCCGACCGCAAGTAACCTCATTCTACCCCACAGTGAGAGTTCTCTCTACTGTCGGCTTGCACCCGCACTTGCAGCATCTCTCTACCCTCTCCAGGGTCGACGGAAGCTGCTCGTGTCGGGTGCTTCTGTTTTTAATTGGCTTCATCCGTCAGCCCCTTTTCAATCCTCTTCTGCGACTGCCGCGCCTCAGCGTCCGCCCTACTCCACGGGTAATCATTATGATCAACAAAACCAAGCAACCCTGCCTCCTTCAGCCACGGCGCCTTCGCAGTAATAATCTTTTCCATCGTCTGGCACACCCGTCGGTAATCTGGGTGACCCTGCGGCACAGTTCTAATTTCCAAAAAGTGCTGCGCTTGGCGTAAGTTAAAGCCCATCGTAAAACGAATGTGATGACCAAATGTCACGCAATACTGCGCCACCTCTGGCCCAACCGAAACCACCAACTGGTCATACAACACACCAATTTCACCAATGAGACTACGCACCTCATCACCCAAGCCAATCGCTTCAACATCCGCTGGCACAGTAAAACCAAGATGCGGGTTCAGCAGCTGCCGTTGTTGCGTCATTATTCGGTGCCGGTGCAAATCACGGAAAATTCCGAAGTTACCAGTTATCTCAAAAGTTATCGGGTAACCAAGTTCCAAACCACGACCACCCCTATCGCGCCTCGTCGCCCTCATGCCAACAATTTCTTTTAACAGCTCGACAAGTTTGGCCTTCGGTTGCGCCACCAAAGTCGACACCATACTGCGGTAAGTCGCCCGTGTAAACGGAAAATAAGTCGCTGCCAAAGTATGCGCAATGGGCTCCACATTGTCAGCAATAATATCTGGCAGCTCCTCCCAAGTCACTTCTGCCGTAGACTTTTCAAACTGCAAAAACTGTGGGAACTCGCGAGCGATCTGAGCCCTCGTCCTGTCATCTACTCCCATGATGTACTTCTCGCCAGTCGGGTCTGCGCGCTTAACATACTTTGGAATAATCTTGTTCAGCGTTCCGTGCAAGCGCTCAGCGATATCATGGAACTCGCTACTACCGGAAGAGTAGAGTCGCTTCAACAAATGTTCAAGCGTTCGGCCGTTCGCCACCATCGCCACATTGGTCAGCGTTGAGGCTGGCAAAACTACTCGCGCCACATCACACGCTTTAGTTTTCAAGTCAAACTTATAAACTCGCTTAAACTCTTTAATTTCTTTTTCGTCAGTCAAATCCACCAGTTTCAACTTTGCGGTATCACCAGGCCGAATCGCGTACTCCGCTGTCTCTACCGGTTTAATTTGCTGATAATACTCTGTCAAAGAGTCAACCAAGCGACTATACAAATCAAACGCTTTGTCCATCAAAATCACATAACTCCCAGCCTGCGGCGACTTCATAATCGCCGTCTCTCGTAAATACCACCATCGCCCAGTTACCGGATCGCGTTCGGTGTAATAAACATAACGGCTAGATTGCTCAATGAAGCCACCCAACCGGCGATCCTCAATAACCTTCGTCGCTAAATTGCTAACGGAATTAAAAAGCACAGTGGCCCACTCGAGTTCCTGCACTGAATCGTCACCGTACTGAATCAGAATCCGCTCAATAATTTCACTGAGTTTCTGCGTCTTCAGTTCGCCAACAGGGGCATTCAGCGCTAACGACTCCTCGGGCGTGGTGATTAGAAACTCATTCATGAGTACATCTACTACCGTGCCCTGAATACGGCTTTGACGGGCAAGCATGGCACCCGCCACTCCGTGGAGCTTTTTCATATCGAGTGCAGTCACTGTGCTTTCTGGCGATACTAAGTACGGTCGTGCCAGCGCAAAAGCAGTCTCGCTCACAAACGACCGATACGGCAAAACAACGCCATCGCCATACGCGACCTGCGTTGTACTCGTGCCATCGGTCGCCTCAACCGCAAATGTCGCCTGCCGATCACTCTGATCTATCTTGCGAAATTTTGCGCTTGTTTGCGACATAACATTTTACGCTTAACTCAACCTACCAGCATCTTACACGCCAGCCGTTTCTGGTCAACAAATAGCTGTGGATAAGAACTGGGGTCAGGTCGTCGATCGTCTGGTTTTGTGTTATTGTTAAACAATATGGCTCGTCCTCTACGCATAGAATACCCTGGCGCTTTTTATCACATCACCTCTCGGGGCAATAAGCGCCTACCAATTTTCCAAAACGATCTCGACCGAAAACATTTTTTAAACATCCTCGCCGAAACCTGCGCTACATACAATTGGCTTTGTCACGCTTACTGTTTAATGGATAACCACTATCACCTTCTCATCGAAACTCTTGAGGCCAACCTCGCCACCGGCATGCGCAACTTGAACGGCATCTACACCCAAGATTTCAACTACCATCACAAAACGGTCGGACATTTATTACAAGGTCGTTACAAAGCTATTCTTATCGAAGAAGAAACCTACCTGCGAGAAGTGACTCGCTATATTGTCCTCAATCCAGTTCGGGCAAATCTTGTGCGCAAACCAGAACGCTGGAAATGGAGCAACTTCGCTGCCACCTGTGGGTTAATCTCTGCACCAGATTTTCTCGACACCATTACGACATTAACAAAATTCTCTAAAACAAAAACTAAAGCTCAACAAAAATATCACGAATTCGTACTCAACGGGGTAGGCGAGCCGTCACCATTCATAGAAATTTCTGCAAACAGCATTCTTGGATCTCCACAATTCGTAGCTGCCATATGGGAAAAAGCCAAACACTCAGATCATATTACGGAGATTCCTGTGGTAGAGAGATTGGTGGGACGCCCTAGCCTCGACGACTTATTAAGCGACTGCGAATCCAAAGCAGAACGAAATCAAGGAATATTTCTAGCTAGACAAAATTGCGCCTACTCACTAACAGAAATCGCTCGTCATCTTAATCTCCAGCGTTCTACAGTATCAAGTATATTCAATAAATTATTAAAACCAGACGATCGACGACCTGACCCCGTATGATAATCTCCTTCAAAAAAACCTCCCCCACCGCCCTCACTCCCGCCTACCAAACATCCGGCGCCGCTGGCTTTGATCTTGCCATAATTGAAGACCTCACCATCCCTCCCCGCAGCTTCGTCAAAACAAGCACCGGACTAATCATCCAAATCCCCGTCGGATATTTTCTCCTCATCACCTCCCGCAGTTCCAACTCTATAAAAAAAGGCATCGCCTTAGCCAACGGCGTCGGTATAATCGACTCTGACTACCACGGCCCAAACGACATCATCGGCCTAATTATAGAGAACATCACCGACTCCCCAGTCTCTCTCAAAGCCGGCGACCGCGTGGCTCAAGCCATAGTTCTCCCAAGCCCACAAGCCACCTTCACCGAACTCGCAAGCGAAATATCAGACGGCAATCGCGGCGGATTTGGGTCAACGGGCTAAGCCTGCTATACTATACCCAAATATATTTATCTCTATGGCATCACTCATCAGCGTCGGACAAGTCCTCGATCAAACCGTTCATCACTACAAAAAATACTTCAAAAACTTACTCAGTGTCTCACTCTACCTCTTCGCAGGTACTCCATTTTTTATCGCTGCCACATTACTATACTCAAACAGCAACCTTACACCTCTCATCATCAGCGCCATCTGTACTATCGTTGGCACGCTTGTTTATGTAGTAGCCAGTATCTGGACCTTCAACGCCTTAATTTTCACCGTCGACGCCGAAGTTCAAAACAAAAAAATAAATTCCTCAGCTATCTATAAACTAGCCTGGAAAAAGTTCTGGCCATCCCTCGCTCTTTCAATCCTAATTGCCATTATCCTAATTGTCATCATTATTCTCTGCTTATTACCAGGCGCTGCCATCTTCATACTCTCAGCAGCTACGATATATAGCAACAGTCTACCAGCCTTCCTGGCGGGAGCAATGTTCCTACTCTTCGGTACCGCTATCGCCGCTTGTATCGTCGCCTGGATCGGCATCACCACCATCTCGGCACCATATTCACTAATGCTCGAGAACCTCAGTATCATTAAATCGCTACAACGCGCTCGCAACCTAATTAACAACCGTTGGTGGGCAGTGTTACTTCGTATAATCATTCCAAACCTGGTCGTTGCCATAATCATCTTCCTTGCACCAAACATTCTCCATTTCTTCTTCTCACTACTCGCCGTTGGGTCGTCCAGCCTCATCCTCCCATTGTTCATTTTAAACGACATAGCAAACGTTGCGCTCACAGCACTTACAGTTCCATTCTTAGTGATTGCCAACTATTATGTCTTCCAAAGCCTTGTCGACACCTACAAACCAAACGCTTCCTAGCTTCTTTTCTCTTCTTGGTAGCAGCCTCAAACTCATTCGTCAGAACCTCAACGCCATCCTGGGTTACACCGGTTGGCTTTTACTACCAATCATTGCCCATATCATCATCCGTGTAACTCTCGGATCATCAGACCTCGCCGCCGCCCTAGACCTCATCGCCAACATTGCCCTCATCATCACTATCATCATCACTTACAATACCATCGTCCTTCATATCCCAATCTGGCAAACCAAACACGCCAGCGCTTCCGCTCAGTTAGCAGCCAGTACTTCCGCCAACATTTTGGCGCAAAAAAATATCGCCTCCGTTCTGTGGGTCATGATCATTGGCGGTCTAATCACCGTAGTTGGCTATCTTCTGGTAATCCCAGGAATCATTTTTACAACCTGGTTTGCCTTCGCTACTCTCGCAGTCCTTTTTGAAAACACCACCGGTACCGCCGCCTTACTTAGCAGTCGCAACCTAATCCGTGAGCGTTTCTGGCCTGTCTTTATCCGCTTTTGGAGCTTCACCTTAATCATCTCTTTTACCTATCTAATCATCACCGGTTTCATCCTCCTGGCATTCGGCATTCATCCAGGCCTAGAGTTTGATCAACTAACGCCACCTCTGGCCGCCGACTCCCTCATCAAACTCCTAGAAATCACTCTATTCCCACTTATCATCATTTACACCACCCTCCTTTACCAAGCCCTCAAAGCCGAGTAAAGTAACAAAGTATGCGTTTTCTTCCAGTCATCGGCCTCGAAACTCACATTCAGTTGAGTACCAATAGCAAACTCTTTTGCGGCTGTTCAACTAATATCGACGCCAGCTCGCCAAACACCAATGTCTGTCCAATTTGCTTGGCTCACCCAGGCACACTGCCCGTTCCCAATAAACAAGCTGTTCGTTTTGCCGTACTTCTCGGTCTCGCCTTGAACGGCACCATCACTCCTCACAGTAAATTTGACCGCAAACATTATTTTTACCCCGACCTCCCAAAAGCCTACCAAATCTCGCAGTTTGACCTCCCCGTCATGACCGAAGGGTACCTCTACCTCGAAGTCCCAGGTCAACCAAACCCAGTACGCATCGGTCTCGAACGGCTACATTTAGAAGAAGACGCTGGCAAAAACATCCATGGCGCTGACGGCCAAACCTATGTCGACTTCAATCGCGGTGGCACAGCCCTCTGCGAAATCGTCACCAAACCAGACATGCATTCAGCCGCCGAAGCCAAAGCCTACCTCTACGAACTCCGCTTGCTCGTCCGTACTCTCGGCGTAAGTAATGGCGACATGGAAAAAGGCCAGCTCAGGTGCGATGTCAACATTTCTCTGCGTGAGGTCGACGCTGACAATAACTTCATCGGCCCACTCAACACCAAAACAGAACTCAAAAACCTCAACTCCTTCCGTGCTGTTGAACGCGCCATTGCCTACGAAATCTCTCGTCAAACAAAACTCTGGGAAGCTGGTACTCCACCTCTCAAAACCACCACCCGCGGCTGGAACGATGTTGCCGGCGTGACGGAAGAACAACGCGTCAAAGAAGACGCTGCGGATTATCGCTTCTTCCCAGAACCAGACATCCCACCGCTAGAACTCGCCAACATGGCTACAGAAATGCGTCTCCTCATGCCAGAACTCCCAGCCGCCAAACGCACTCGCTTCATTAGCGAATACGGCTTTAAAGCTGACGACGCCCGCCAGCTCGTAGAAACTCCTGCACTCGCCAACTTCGCCGAACAAACATATTCTGAACTAATGGTAGACCTCGAGCCAAGCCCAAAGCTCACCAAGCTCCTAGCAGGCTGGCTACTAACAAAGCTCACCGCCCTACTCGCCGACCGCAAAATTGAAATAACTGAAGCTCAAATTACCCCAGCCAACTTTGCCGAATTCCTTAGCCTCATCGTGAGCAACCAACTCACCGCCACCAAGGGCCTCGAAGTTCTGAGCGCTATGCTAAGCAACGGCTGGAGCGCACCGCACACTATGGAAAGTTTAGGCGCAGTCAAAATCGACAGTGGCGCTGCCCTCACGGCCATCATCACTAGCATCATCGCCAAGCACCAGAACGAAGTCACCCGCTACAAAAATGGCGAAGTCAAACTTCTGCAGTTTTTCCTCGGCCAACTAATGCGTGCCACCAAAGGCAATGTAGATCCTGATATCGCCCTGCAATCTATCCTTGAAGCCATCGCTTAAATATCACCGAGCCACTTCTTCGCTTCGGTTAGAGCTTCGACCACAGTCATCACCCACACCACGCGGCAGTCTGCCTTAAACCAAGTCAGCTGCCGTTTTGCGTAATGTCGTGAATCTATTTTGATGCGTTCAATCGCCTCTCGTAATGGCAATTTTCCTGCAAAAAATTGTGCCAGCTGTCTGTACCCAATCCCAGACATCGCCTGACTCTCAGCTCCATACTTCACAAGCAATCCTCGAGCCTCATCAACCAGGCCACTGCCGATCATCTCATCAACTCTGCTATTAATTCGTTCAAACAAAACCTCCCGTTCTACCTCCATGCCGAGCCACAACACTTCATACAGCGTCTCAACCGCCTTCTGTTGACTCTTCAAGGTAGTCCCCGTAGTCATCACAACTTCCAATGCTCGCACAATTCTCCGTCTGTTTTTCTCATCAATCGTACTCGCCGCTTCTGGGTCATGCTCACCTAAAAGTTCAAGAAGATCCTCTGTACTCTTCGCTTCCAATTCAATTCGTAACTTCGGATCTGCCTCAACATCTGTTAATGTCAAACCATCAAGCAACGCTCTAAAATACAAACCAGTCCCTCCAACCAAAATCGGCAATTTCCCTCGTCGTTGAATATCACTAATTTTCTTTTTCGCATATTCAACAAAATCCGCCACCGTAAAAGCCTCATCAGGCTGCACCAAATCAATCCCCCAATGCGGCGCCTCTTCCACTGAAGAATCAACCTTAGCCGTCCCAATATCCATCCCCTTATAAACAGTCCGCGAATCAACACAAATAACTTCACCGTCAAGTGCCTGCGCCAACCTAATACCAACTTCCGTCTTCCCCGAAGCCGTCGGCCCAACTACTGCTATAACTTTAATCTTATTCATAATAGAGTAAATCTTAGCCGACTTTTTAGTTCGTGACTAGCCCCAGAAAGCTCGAAGAAAAGCAACACGGCCTCGAATTACCAAGACCGTGAGCGACGAGCGTGACGGCAGCGTTAACCGCCGTATTTGGGACCAACTGCCTTGAGGAACGACGACACAGCAAAGTGATCAGAGATCGCCAGCAGGCCGTAGCGTAGCAGCTGGTTGGCCAGCTCACGGCTGATGATGGTCAACTCCACCTCTTGTGCTTCGAAGAACGGCTCAAGGCCGCGTTCGTTCACCATGAGGTAGTTTTCCACATACCCGTAATGGCCAGAGTGCAGGAACCGACTGAAGTTTGGGCTACTCCAGGCAAGACGGTCCAGCATTGCCACCCGTTCTGTCTGAGCATCACCCAGAAACCCGCGCTGCTTGATTACCTGCTCCAGGTAAACCATGACATAGTAGAACAGGTCTGGATCAATCGGCTCGTTTTTGGCTCTGGCCCCACGCCACATGGTCTCCATGATCTCTTCAAGGAAACCATTAAGTGTGGGTAGATAGACCAACGCATACCGCCTATACGGCCAGTTTTCCCTGCCGCCATCCAGCAGCACAAGCCTGGCTCCTGACCGACGGCGAAGTTTTTCAGAACCGAACGGAATCACCTTCGAAGGCATCGTTGAAATGTTCATCTTACCCTCCCTGGGTAGCGTCAACCTAGCGAAAAAATGCGATTTTGTCAAGTCTTATGCTATACTTGAACAAAATATCTATATGCCAGAACGAGCCTACAAACCAGAACAAGAAAGCAGCGATCATCGCTATCAAACAGAGCTTCAAGACGAAAAGTCTCTAAGACCACTAGAACCAGAGGCAGAGCACAAAAGCGCCATCGTCGAAAAAACAGCGCGTACTCTTAATAATCCCTCATTACCAATCGACGATTTTCAGGAAACACCAACCGGCTTTAATGCTCTAAAATACTCATCTGACAATGAACGGGATGAACAAGCTGATCATGCGGTGCTAAATCGAAGAGGCGAATTCACAGCTGACATCGACAGGAGAGATGCCGGAGTACAAAGACGAAAAGTCGAGCGACCACCAAGCCAAGAAGCCACTGGCCAACTTCCAGGCAGACAAGACCGCCGAGCCGCCAAACCTGCTCCAGAGACTCCAATCAACCAACTTCGCAAAAACATCACAGAACTAACTGGCCTTATTGAAGCTAGCCCAAAAGGCGACGAAACAACCGCAGTCTTTCTCGCTCGTTTAAACCAAGAACGCCAAAAACTCGGCGCGTTGTTAATGCGAGACTACAACGAAGAAAATCCTAATGATACACGAACAGCTCCTACCAAGCGTGACCTAACCGCAAAATCCTTTGAAACTAAATTACCAACTGGCTCACCAACAATCAAAGAACATAAACCATTCAATACAACTCCAATGACACCAGAACAACAAATTGCCTGGACAAAAGAACAACAAAACAAATTACAAGTCGGCGGCTTCCAAGAAGATGTAAAGTACGAACAATTCGTCAAAAGCCGCAATAAAAAACTCGCCGAATCTATTGGTAAAGAAGATGCAGCGTGGTTCAATAATGATACTCGAGAAACTTATCAAGATCGTGCTAAATCAGAAAAAAAGCCCGCATCAGCAGGCTTCTTCTCCCGTCTCAAAAATCTTTTCCGCAGCTAGCAAGGCAAAGCGCCACCAGCTGCCGCTTCAGCCACGAAGTTTGCCTGCGTGATTATTATGTCTGCTTCTTGACCAAATACTTTTATCTTAAAGTCACCACCCTCGGCTTCCTTGCCACCAATCACCACCGTCCATGGCACCTTCTCCATCGCCGCACTCCTTATTTTCTTACCAAGTTTTTCATTGCTATCATCAAGCGTAACGCGCAGTCCGGCGTCATCTAGCTGCTTCATTAACTGCTTGGCAAACGGCGCGAACTCCTCCGCCACCGTAGCCAACCTGATCTGCTCTGGCGCCAACCACATTGGGAACGCCCCAGCATAGTGCTCAATCATCAGGCCAATAAAGCGTTCAACGGATCCTAAAATTGCTCGGTGTAGCATGACTGGTCGCTTCTTTTCGTTATCGCTATCAACATATTCAAGCTCAAACCGCTCCGGCAAATTAAAGTCCAGCTGCACAGTGGCCAGCTGCCATTGCCTCCCAATCGCGTCCGTGGCAATAAAGTCGATCTTCGGGCCATAAAAAGCTGCCTCACCAACACCAATCTCATATTCTTTACCCATCTCGGACAGCAACTCTTTTAGCGTACCAACAGCCGTCGCCCAAACCTCCACCCCTCCCAAATACGCCTCTGGCTTAGCAGGATCGTTAACCGACAATCGCACAGACAACGGCATCTGAAACGCCGCATAAAACTTACCAATGATTTCAGCAATCGCTCGCGCTTCATCCTTCACCTGATCTAGTCGACAAAATACATGCGCGTCATCCTGAGTAATGGACCGCACTCGCGACAATCCTTGCAGCTGCCCAGTATTCTCATCGCGATACACCGTCGTCACCTCGCTAAAGCGCAACGGCAAATCACGATAACTCCTGGCACGACTGGCGTAGATTTGTGTATGGTGCGGACAATTCATCGGCTTTAGCACAAACGCGTCATCCGTCTTCTTGCTAGACACATGAAAAATGTCGTCCGCAAATTTATCCCAGTGACCACTCGTTTTATATAAATCACTCTTGGCCATGTGTGGAATATTCACCTTCTGATAACCATACGGCTTCATTAAACTCCACACAAAAGCCGTTAGCTGATCACGCAGCACAGTACCGCGAGGTGTAAATAATGGCAGTCCAGAACCAACCAACGGCGAGAAAGCAAACAAGTCTAGTTCGACGCCAAGCTTGCGGTGATCGCGTCGTTTAGCCTCCTCTTGCATCAGCAAATGCGCATCTCGTTCAGCCTTAGTGGCAAACGCAATACCATAAATGCGTGTCAGCTGGTCGTTCTTCTCATCCCCTCGCCAGTACGCACCGGCCAACTTACTCAAAGTAAAACAGTCCGGATCAATCATGCTCAAATCGTCCGCATGACCACCACGACACAAATCGCTATAACTCCCCGAAGTATAGAGTGTCAACGACTGGCCTTCGCCCGCAAACTCGTTTATCAACTCCAACTTATATTTGTTATCCGCAAACTTAGCCCGAGCCTCATCTGCTGTAATTTCTTGACCAACAAAACTCTGCCAAGTCGGCAACAATTCTCGCATTCTTGCCTCAATCTTCGGCAACTCATCATCACTGATTGGCGAACTAAAAGCAAAATCGTAATAAAAACCGTCATCAATCGCCGGTCCGATGGTTCGTTTAGCATCTGGGTAAAACTCCAGCACTGCCGCTGCTAGTAAATGTGCCAACGAATGTCGCAAGTGTTCTAATTCGTGATTATTCATATTGTCTTAAGTTGGACATGAATTAAAAACGCCCGATCCATCATTCATAAAAACGATAGCATCGGGCCCCGGGCACGGGGGGTTCCACCCAACTTCCCTACTTAGCCGAAGCCTCATAGGACACTTTTCTAAATTTGTATTCACTCCAGAGTTGGTAGCTCCTTCATCGCGAATAATTCCATTCTAAATCCCTACTCGATAATCGTCAACTACGGTGCTGCTGGCGCTTGAATATCGAGTGAAATATGATCTTGCAAGGTCGGAATACGCCGTAGCCAAAACGGTGTAAATGTAACATTTGTACTTGCCACACCTTCCGAAGCTGAAAGTAAAGTCACAACCTCTTGCGCCGATCGCCCCACAAACCTCTCCTTAGCAAACACCTCCGCCGTCTCAGCGATCACCCCAACACCGTCCAAATAAACAGACAGACTGGCAGTATTATTTTGCGCATCAGCCTCATTCACAGTCACCAGCAAACCGTCCGCGTTCACACTCGACATCACATAATCAGTTGGTAACCGCTTAACCAAATCAACACCTACCGCCTCACGCAACAACGAATCACCATAATACACCGCACCAATTTTCACGGACAATGACACATTGAACGACCCTGTCTCGGTCCCTGGCTGTTTGTCGCTCTTTCGCTCCAGTACCTCAATCCTATACGCTTCACCAGCAAAAATACTGCGGTCGACACCAGTCGCTAGCGTAGTTTTAGCCGCATTCACAATCTCATCCGTCAACGAATTCACAGCATCATTCAAATCTTGTTCAGTCAAAATATGCACATACGCCACCCCGCCAGTCATCGCATTAATACTCACCGCATAAATATCCTTCTGTTGCGATTGTGACAATCCAGGGATAGTAAACTGTACTGGTCCAATATCGCCTGCAGTACCAGGCTGATCGGCATGAACAGTGGTCTCTATCTGCCCGTTGGCTGGCACAGTCGTATAATTATCTAACCGGAAAAGCGTAGCATTTTCATTGGACAATAATCTCGTCGTTGCGACTAATGTTTGCGGCGAACTCGTCTTATTTATTAGTGTCACAATCCCCGTCGACTTCTGCGACACCGGAGTCCCACCATCACTTGGTAAATTAAATGTCTTTACCTGACTAAATGTCTGTTCTACTACAACTCCAGTCATGTCACCCTGCGCCACAGGGCTGGGTACTACCTGCACCTCCGCTGTAGTGCTGACCAGCTTTGGACTAGGCACCACATGAATTGTCGCCCGGGAAACCGACAAATACAAAACAACTAATAATAACAAAAATGTCCCGATCACAAAGGCCACCGCAATCCGCTGATACATCCGCAAACTCCTACTGAGCGGCCTCTTCCCCGCCCCGCTTCTCTTCTGCACACTTTTTACCATACTGCTCACAGTATAGCACTTTTGTTTTAGGTCGACTATTTCCTAAGCATCTGCACGACCAACTTAACCATTCTCTCTTTATTCCTTGGATCACTCTCCGCAATAAATAAAGTTATAGCAGTCAAAGCTGGCGGAGTAATCTTGCTCTTCTCAAGTATTCCAGCTCGTCGCAAAAACCAAATAAACGCATATGCACCGCTTCGTTTATTACCGTCAATAAACGGATGATTCTTAACCACAAAATACAGCAAATTAGCTGCCTTCTCTTCAACAGTCGAATACATCTGTTGCCCAGCAAAAGACTGCATTACATTACCAATAATGCCTTCGATACTACCCGATGCCCCTTCGCGACCAAATAATTCCGTAGCCTCACCTTTCTTAACCAATACAGCCTTAAACTCAACTAAAGCTTGACTCAATTGCTCGGCCGTTACGGCTACATTTTTCTTTGTCATCCCCTTACTTGGCAGCTCATCCTTATCATAAGCATCAAGCGACAACCATGTGTTTGCGAATGTCGAAATCAATTCCAATACACTGGCATGATCTATCGCCGATCCCTCCGGCAACAGGAATTTTATATTCTCAATAGCATCCTGGAACTCTGCATAATGTCGCTTAACTACTCTTGGATTAATGGTATAGCCCTTCGTGATATGTTGTCTTAGAGTTTTGTTGGCCCACTGGCGGAATTGAATAGCCCTCGTTGAATTCGTTCTATAACCAATAGACAGAATAATATCAAGATTGTAGAACATTATCTGATATGTCTTACCGTCACTGGCAGTATGTGCAAATTTTGCACATACTGCATCAGTCTGTAATTCTTCATCTTTAAAGATACCGTTAATATGCTTGGTGACGACCGAACGTTCAATACCAAAAACCTCAGCAATTTGAGCCTGTGTTGCCCAAATAGTCTGTTTTTTAGTATCCCCTCGCAGTTCTATGGCTCCATTTTTGGCCTGAAAAATGAGTGCCTTTCTGTTATCGGTCTTCTTATTCATAGACAAAGTCCCCCCCTTATCTACTTAAGACTCTATCTTACCACACTATACAATAATCAACTTTCTCATCTCTCTGGCATAACTCACCCGCTCTTAAATCCCTGTTAATTAATCTCATTCTTAATTCTCTCAGCAAACTCAGCTCGAGCTTCAATACCCGGATCTTCCTCACGATGATAATCGACCACAACACTATCATGTTCAAATCGAGGAATAATATGGAATTTATAATGAGAAACAAGATTGTATCCTTTCTTCGAGACCTCGTCGTCCGATACATGCAAAACTGCCGCTGGGTCACAGGCCTTACGCACAGCAAGTGAAATCTTTTTAGCGACAACAAATATATGCGCGACAAGCTCATCAGACAGATCAACAAAATTTTCATGATGGACTTTCGGAATAACCATCACATGATACTTATTAATCGGTTTTCTGCTAATAGCAGCGAAACAAAACTCGTCCACATAAATAACAGCTCGTTGATCTTCGAACTCACAGAATGGGCAAACGCTATTCTCGGGCATTTGGTTTAACATACTAGAAATTGACGCTTAATTACTTATTATTTCGACTGGTTACATTTTGCAACCAGTTCATTTAATTCTAATCCTATCATGCGTAAATGATAATTAAAATCGTTATTAAGCCTGAGCCTTGTAGGAGCGAGCCACGTCGGTCGCGACCGACATGGCGAGCGACTGTCGTGTCTCGTGTGACGACGCGCGGGCTGGTAACCTCTAATTCTTTTAGTGGGTTGACGCGGCGCAGAGCGCAGTGAGCACCGAGGAGGGTGGCCAAGCGGCAGGACCCACAAAATGAGGCCTGAGATAGGAACAGGAGATACGGCGGTTGCGAGCGGCCTACCTAACATTCCCCTCGCCAACTATCCCCGCAATCTTCGCCATCACCCCATGCTCTCGGCGTATTTTATACTCCGTCGCAATCCTTCGCATCACCCCTCCTGACTCTACCATCAAATAGACCTGCTCACGGCCGGGTGCCGACTCAAATACTTCTCGCAACTTAGTAATCATCTCTGGCGTCGGGCTAGCTGGCGGTGTAATTACAATCCCATCTACAGCCTCAACCGGCA
Organism: bacterium; assembly: GCA_020053275.1. GTDB lineage: Bacteria > Patescibacteriota > Patescibacteriia > UBA9934 > UBA9934 > UBA11707. The sequence continues at coordinate 17,642 of JAGVNL010000013.1, read as the reverse complement.
TCTTCACCGAACCATCGTCATCGTTATTATCAGGGAACCCAAAACGCAACTTATGAGCCAACTCTGGAATATCCTCCTCATGAAAAACCTTAAGGCTATCGCACAACACGGATCGCTCAAGCACTGGCTGCTTATCATCATCTTCCTCACCAACCTTGCCATAACTCCTCCCCTCCCTTACTGACACCGTTCCTTTAATAACCACCAGCGTGTCTGGCACCAACACATCTCTTATTTGCACATAAATCTTAGGGAACACTACTACTTCCATTGCTCCACTAGCATCTTCAACACGCACAAACGCCATCGGCTCATTCTTCTTTTTGGTAAAAATCTGTTTAACAGAAATAATTACACCAGCCAAAAGTACCGCGGCCTCATCATCCATCACCTTAATCTCCACACAAGTCTTTACTAAACCCTTAAACTGTTCAGCAAAAATTGCCCCAGGATGTGCGCTAACATAAAGCCCGAGTAGCTCCTTCTCCCAGCCCAAAATCTGACTCTTTGGCACCAGTGGCATATTACGCAAAGAAATCTTCTCTTCCGCCACTGTTGGCGCCAAATCAAACAAGGAAACCTGATTACGGTCCGCACCAGCAGTTACATGTTTGCTATACAACAAAAGCGTGTCCAAATTGTGATACAGCTTTCCTCTATCCTCAAATCTATCGAGCGCCCCAGTCTTCACCAGCGCTTCCAGCGTTTTCTTATTAAATGTCGTGGCTCGCATTCTTCCCAAAAAATCCGCCAAATCCACAAACTGCCCATTCGTTTTCCGTTCTCGCACCATCGTGTCGGCAATATCACTTCCAACATTTTTAATCGCCCTTAGTCCCCAACGAATATTATTCGTCCCCTTCACCACCGCAAAACCAGGGAACGACTCATTAACATCTGGTGCCATAACATCTAGCCCCATCCGCTGGCATTCATCCACCTCAATTGTAATACGGTCAAGATTGCCAGAATCACTATTCATGAGCGCAGCCATAAACTCCGCTGGATAATACGCCTTCAAATACGCCGTTCGGTAAGCAATCATAGCGTAACAAGCCGCATGCGACTTATTAAAACCGTAAGCCGCAAAGTCTTCCAACTTTTGGAAAATCTTAATCGCCGTATGCTCCTTAACACCCTTCTTCATGGCGCCCTCCACAAACTTCACCTTCATCTTTGCCATCAATTCTGCGATCTTCTTACCCATCGCTTTACGCAAAGAATCAGCCTCGCCACCAGTAAAACCAGCCAAGTCCTTACTAACCTGCATGACTTGCTCTTGATAAACCGGAATACCATAAGTCTCTTTAAAAGCGTTAGCCATCAATGGATGCTCATAAATAACCGCCTCGTCACCATGCTTACGACGAATAAAAGTTTCAATAAACTGCATTGGACCTGGGCGGTACAAAGAAACCATCGCAATAATATCTTCAAACACACTCGGCCGCAGTTCCTTAATGTAGCGCTTCATGCCGTCACTCTCTAATTGAAAAACGCCAGTCGTATCACCTCGCCCCAATAGCTCAAATGTCTTCGCATCGTCCAGTGGAATCTTAGAAATATCAATCGTAACGCCATGCACAGCCTCAACAATATCCAGTGCGTCCTGAATCACCGTCAAGTTACTAAGCCCCAGAAAATCCATCTTAACCAAACCAACCGCCTCCGCAGAATTAAGTGAGTACTGCGTCACCAGCGCCATATCTTCGTGCTGTCCAGCTTGCAACGGCACTCTTTCTACCAGTGGAATATCACCTATCACAATACCGCAAGCATGTTGCGACGCGTGTCGTGGATTACCCTCCAACTTCATCGCCAAATCAATCACCCTCCGTGACATCGGATTACTATTGTACAAATTACGCAAATCCGGTGATTCCACAATCGCCTCTTTAAGTGGCGTATGTTTGCCCTGCACTGGCGGCGGTACACACTTCGCAATCAAGTCCGCTTCCTGATAACTCAAGCCAAGAACCCGCGCTGCATCGCGCACAGCAGCTCTAGGCATCAGCGTTCCAAAAGTTATAATTCCAGCAACTCTATCCGCACCATACTTTTTTGTAACATATTCCATTACCTCACCACGACGGTTATCCGCAAAGTCCATGTCAATATCTGGCATGGAAATACGGTCAGGATTCAAGAATCTCTCAAACAATAAACCGTAACGCAACGGATCAAGATCAGTAATTCGCAAAGCATAAGCCACAATCGAACCAGCCGCACTGCCTCGACCCGGCCCAACCAAAATACCATTATCCTTACCGAAGTTAACAAAGTCCTGCACAATCAAAAAGTATGAAGCGAACCCCATCTTTTTAATTGTCTCATACTCAAACGAGAACCGTTCCATTATGTTCTCGGGAATCGGATCTGCGTACCGTTCCTTCAAACCAATCAAACACAAGTCATACAAATACTCATTATCATCTTTACCGGGCGGCAATGGAAATACCGGTAAATAATTGTGACCCAACTCCATCTGGAAGTCGACCCTGTCTGCAATCCTCTGAGTGTTTAATAACGCCTCTGGTACATCTGCAAAATAACTGATTATTTCCAGAGGAGTACCAAAAGACAAATCAACATCATCAGTGCTCGTTCGCCTAAAATCCTCCAGCGTTCGACTGCGTTGAATACACAACTGTGCCTCATAGCCTTCCCTGTCCTCAGGATTCAAATAAAAAACATTGCGCGTTGCCACGAGCGGTACATCCAACTCCTTACTCAACAGCTTATATGCATCATTAATCTCCACCTGTCGTGCCATGTCTGGATGTTGAATCAACTCTAAATAAAAATTATCAGCTCCAAAAATATCTTGATATTCCGCAATCAATGCCTTTGCTTTCTCATGGTCGTCCGCCAAAATAGCTCCGGCAATATCATTGCTAACACTTCCAGACAGCGCAATCAAACCCGTGGCATGCTTACGCAAAAACTCTTTATCAACGCGTGGCTTATAATAAAAACCCTCCAAAAATCCTACCGTACTAATCCGCAACAAATTATGATACCCCTCGTCACTCACCGCCAACAAAACTAATCGGTGCGGCCTATCGTCAACCCGTGGCCGTCTGTCTGTCATGCCGTGCTGTGCCACAAAGGCGTCCATGCCAATAATTGCCTTCATCTCTACATCCTTGCACGCCTTATAGAACTCCACCGCACCATACATTGAACCATTATCCGTCAAAGCAAGCGCCTTCATCCCCAACTCCTTAGCCCGCAAAATAAGCGCCTTTGGCTTAGCTAAAGCCTCCAAAAGCGAATAGTGTGAGTGGTTATGTAAGTAAACAAAATCCTTTGGATCCATATCCATTATTACCATCGACTGGTAACGATATGGTAACAGAAATCCCTCCAAATTGCATGGCTTTAAACGGGGCTAACCTCACCGCAAACAACCTCCATATCTCTTACGCTAGAGCCTGTAGTCAACGAAGACGAGCGGGATGTCGCTTCTGTCGACCGAGGGACGCGTGTTTTGAAGGCCGTCGATTCACCCAAGTAATAATCGGCGAGCGTCAAAACACCCGAGAGAGAAAAGAAGTGACTCCCCGAGTCTCGCGTTGACATTGCTCACCCTAATCTAACCAAAAACTGGAATCCTACGCATCTCTACATAGAACTCCAGCTTAGACCCCAGCTCACGAACTGAGCCTCAGGGTTAGTCGCGGCGGCCAATGATCGCCACCGGGTACTTCTTCGAACGGTTGTAGCCGAGCAGACGGATGCCGATGTACCAGTTCACGCCAGACCAGCAGAGGGACAAGACACACCTCCTGTCCTTGCCATCCTCCACCACCGTCCCAGGAAAGCCAATAGCCTTGTAGTCCTTCCATGGCACAGGGATGAGGCTCTGGTTGCGGAAGAAGTGCATGAGCTCACAGATCCCAGCCTGACCCATATCCTTCACCTCCCAGCGCACTACCTCACAACTCACCTCATGGCCAGCCTCCTGTTCAGGTGTGACGAACAGCTGCAGCTTGGTGCAGTCAACCAGCCCACCGTTGTAGTGCTCAACGACCCTCTTGACGCACGACGGCAGAACGGTCGGAATCGCATCACAGTCGACAATCGGAGAAACCTCGAGAACATTCGGGATCATCTTGAACTCCTGGGTGATGACGCTAAGCCAATCCTAGCGACCCGATAGTTAACCAAAAAATGGCCCAAAAGTCAACCTCCAAGCCACTTCTATCTATTTTCCTCTCCCTATCAGCGAGCAACTGTCGTGTCTCGTGTGACGACGCTCTGGCCGACCCGAGAAAAGCTTGATTTGCGGCATTGAATTTTCTTTACTAGCAAATCATCTTGAAGGCTTTTCTGGGCTGAGGCCTTGAGCTAGGAGCAGGAGATACGGCGGTCGCTCGCCTTAATCTCTCTCTTTTCTAACAGCCTCAACAACACTCTTCAAACCATTAACCACTGTACCAAACAAACTCGCTCCGGATTCGAACCTTGTTTTGATCGCACTAACGGATCGTTCTAATAAATCAATCTTGCGCTCCAAACCAGCCAACACCTCATGCGCCCGGCGAACAACGCTCACCACCTGAAAAATCAACCAACAGGCAAACGCTGTGAACCACAACGCACAGAACATGAGAACTATGTAGAGGATGTCTTGCGTTTCTAACATATTCGATTGATTACGAACTCTTATGACCGCAGTATACCGCCGAACTTGGTTTTCAGCACCTCACCTACTTCTTCAATTACTTTATTTGCCTCCTCCGCTGTCAATGTTTTATCTGTCGCCTGTAGCGTCAGTTGTAATGTTAAACTCTTCTTGCCACCGTCAACTCCTTTGCCACGATACACATCAACTAACGCCACCGTGGTCAACAAATCATTTTTCAACTCGCGAGTTATCGCCGCAAATTCCACCCTCTCATCAACTATCACAGAAAGATCTCGCATGATCGCTGGGAACTCACTACTTAGCGTATAGCGATGCGTCAGCTTCATTGCCTCAAACAAATTTTCAACTTCTAGCATCACCATAAACACTCGCAAATCAACACCAAACCTCTGCTGGATCTTCTCGGACACCTCACCAATAATACCAACAATCTTTCCGCCTATAATTATATTAGCACTCCTGGTAGCATGCCACTTATCACCAATGTCCCCTCTTGATAATGTTATTTCTAACCCAGTCTTGTTAGCTAGCATCTCAAGCGTACCTCGTAGTTTACGAAAAACACTCGTAGCGTCGGTGTAACCATACTCGCCAAACACTAAATGCGTTTCCTCAATAGGCAAATCATTTACGGTTGGTAAATATACCCTCGACACCTCAAAAAACTTGGCTGCTCTGGTATGCCCTTGATTACCCTCAATCGCCCGCAATATTCCTGGAATCAAACTAATGCGTAAATGACTCTGCTCGGAGACTAATGGATTTAAAATCTCATAAGGAGTCGCCACATCGTCGCCATACTTTACGACATCTTCTACATTCGTAAACGAGTAAGTAAAAAACTCATCATAACCAGCCGCCGCCATTTGCCGCTTAATAAACCTCTCCCAAATTATCGCCACAGGCTCCTGCGTAGTTGGTGGGTTCCCAGCCGGCAAAACGCCAGTCATCAAATGATAGCCATACATTCGGGCAATCTCTTCGCTAAAATCAACCTCAACCTCAATGTCATGATCACGCCAAAACGGCACCGTCACCTGCCACACTTCTGCAGTTCTATTCACCACAAAACCTAACTCCTCCAGTATCCTTTGCATTCTCTCGTCTGCAATCTCCACACCAATCCGCTTACGAGCCATTTCAGGGCGAAATGGGAATACTAAAGGCTTATATTCTTTTACTCGAGTATCACAAACAGCACTGGCTACAATACCACCAGCCGTCTGCAAAATTAGCTCAACCGCTCTCGCCAAAGCAATAGGCAAGGCTTCAGTGGACAAACCCTTCTCAAATAATAACTGTGCGTCCGACTGCAAGTTCAACGCTCGAGCCGTGCGTCTAATCGAAGTAGCATCAAACGATGACGCTGAAAGCACAACAGTCTTCGTTGCCTCCGTCGTCCCAGTCTCATTACCACCCATTATTCCAGCAATATCCAGCGGCTTCACAGCGTCTGCCAACACAATATGACCACCAATATCATATTCCTTGCCATTCAATGCTGTAATTTTTTCACCTAACTTACCAGCCCGCACAATAATTTCGCTACCCTCAATATTCCTATAATCAAAAGCATGCAACGGCTGAGCATACTCAAGCAATACATAATTAGTAACATCAACTATGTTATTTATTGGCCGCACACCAGCCAACAACAACCGCTTCTGCAACCACCATGGCGACTCGGCTACTTTCACATCGTCAATCACCACAGCCATCTGCCGTGCACATCGTTCAGTGTTTTCAATTTTCACAGTAAACGGAATACCAGTTCCAGGAGTTATCACAGTTGGCTGTTTACCAACAAATTGACCACCTACTGCCGCTGCCGCTTCCCGTGCTAAGCCCACAATTCCCATGACATCTGGCCGGTTAGTCGTCACCTCAATATCAAATACAGTATCCTCAAGCTCTAGCGCCACAGCCAAATTAGTTCCAGCTACCGCCAGCACAAAACTCAAATCCCAAATCTCTTTTTCACCTTTTTCCAATTCTGCAAAACCAACCTCGCCAGCACCACAAATCATGCCAATACTCTTCACACCTCGTATCTCACTTTCACCAAGCGTAATATAATCACCCTCTCCATGCCATCGCACTTTACTACCAGGCAACGCCACACACACCTTCATTCCCGACGCAACATTAACGCCGCCACACACAATCTCTACTGTCTCGCTACCAATATTCACCGTTACCAAACGCAATTTATCCGCATTAGGGTGAGACCTCACTTCATTCACCAAACCTATCACAATCCTATCAAACCGTGCTGCTACATCGTCGACCTTCTCCACGGACATAGATCGTAAACTAAGCTCTCGTGCAAAATCAGCAACAGATAAATCAGTCTTACAATACTCTTTTAACCAGTTATAGCTTGCTAAATTATTCATATTATTAGAACTGACGGATGAACCTGAGATCATTTTTATAAAGTATGCGAATATCATCTATATTAAGGCCTGCCCGCATCATCATTGTGCGTTCCACTCCCCAACCAAAAGCAAAACCAGAATACTCATCAGGATCAAGCCCACCAGCTTTAATAACATTTGGGTGCACCATCCCAGCACCTCCCAATTCCAACCAACCTTCTTTACATAACTTACATTTCACGCCATCCACTTTTCCAGTACCGCTACACACACTACACGAAACATCTAACTCAAAACTTGGCTCTGTAAACCTAAAGTGATACGGCCGCAAGCGCGTTACCCTATCTGGTCCAAAATAACTCTTAGCAAAATAATCACACACACCCTTCAACTCCGTAACGCTCGCCTTCTTATCAATCACCAAACCCTCAAACTGATAAAACGACGGCAAGTGCCGCACATCAGCCTGGCGTCTAAAACACTTACCAATACTTATCATGCGGATTGGAAACACACCCTTCTCCATTTCTCGCACCTGACCGTTACTAGTGTGTGGAGTCAACACCATCTTACCCTTTACTCCTTTTTCTCCCTTCACAAAAAAAGTCTCCCAATCATCCCGCGCTGGGTGATCACTCGGCATATTCATCGCCTCAAACGCATAATAATCCCAATCAACCTCGGGGTGTCGCGCTCGCACAAAACCTAAATGTGCAAAAATATTGGTAATATCCTCAATCGCCTGGGTGGTCAAATGAGTATGCCCAACCTCTGGCGTAACACCAGGCATTGTCATATCCAACCACTCACTCTCGTTCTTCGCCAGCACCGCCGCCGCACTCAACTTATCCTCTACCTCAGCAAATGCTCTTTCAATCCCCATCTTTACCTCATTCGCCACCACCCCAATAACTTTCTTCTCATTAATATCCAACACCGCCAGCCCCTTCAACAACTCCGCCAACTTTCCTTTTCGCCCTAATACTTCAATCCTCACCACCTCAAGATCGGCCAGCACATTCACGCCAAGCAATCTCGCCTGTACCTCCGCCAACAGTTGTCTTAATTCATTTTCCATATTCTGACTATAAAACTTATAGGAGCCTAGGCCTTGTAGAGTGGTGAGCGAGTAGCCGCTATGTCTACTATGACGCCGCGATGGCCGATAACACTGAAATCCTTTAGTGAGTGACACGGAGGGAGGCCCCTGCTTGGGCGCGCAACGCAGTGAGCACCCAGCGGGGTCCGCAGTGGCAGGACCCACAGACTGAGGCCTGAGATAGGAACAGGAGACATGGCAGTCGCGAGCGAAGCTATTTCACTAACCCCAGTATATCCTTAAATGTCACAAAAACAACCAACAGCATCAACAAAGCAAAGCCAAGTGCATGCACGGTCGACTCAAACCTCACACTACCCTTTTTACGACGAATCGCCTCAATCAACAAGAAACCAATCCGTCCACCATCCAATGCTGGAATAGGCAACACATTCAACACCGCTAAGTTTAAGCTAAGCATAGCCGCAAACTGGAGAATATGCGCAAACCCCATCTTGGCTACTTGGCCAGTCACCACCGCAATTCCAATTGGCCCCGACACCGCCGCCCCTACCGACTTATGTGTAAAAATATTTGCTATCAAACCACCCAACGCTGCAAAAATATCGCCAGTACTGGCAACCGTCTGTTTAATCCCTCGCCATGGTGCTTCATACCACGGAAAATGAACCGTACCAGTTTTCAACAGCGAAATCCCCACCGCTTCATGACCAATACTCTCAATATAACTCGGTGTTACTTGCACAGTCACCTCCTCACCACCTCGCTGTAATACAACTTCGTGCGTCATGCCAGGCGCCAATGCCACCCTCGCCGCCTCGCTATCCATATACACAGCGTCGTCAATACTCCCAATCTTGTCACCAAGCTGAATACCAGCCACCTCGGCTGGCGAATCCTTCAGCACTTCAAACACCGTCACCCCTTCGTTCGTCACTGTAAACTCTCCCCCAGCTATGGGGGAGTTGGAGGGGGCTGTATCTGTTACCGCTGGAATTCCCACCAAAAAACCAACCGTAAAAATAACAAAGGCCATCACAAAATTCATCGCGACGCCTGCGATCAAGACCACAAACCTCCGTGGAATACTCTTACTCGCAAAACTATCAGTCGCCGCTACATCGTCATCCCCGCCCTCTCCCTTAATCTTAACAAACCCGCCGAGCGGAATCATGTTCACAGAAATCTCCATACCACTTTTTCTCTTCCACGCCCAAAGCCTTGGCGGGAACCCCAGCCCAAACTCATCTACCTTCATGCCAGCCTTCCTAGCCGCAATAAAATGCCCCAACTCATGCCCTAAAACCAAAACGGACAATAACGCAAGAAACAATAAAATAGTCCAAATCATAGTAGGTTAAGTTTACTCTTTTCTACAGCCTCCGTAAACATCTGCCCTCGCTCCTCAAAATTCTTAAACTGACCGTAACTCGGCGAAGCGGGAGAAAGTAAACATACGCCGCCATCTACCAAATGCACCAGCGATTTCTCTACCGCTTCACTAAGCGTCGCGACTTTTTCTGCAGCCACACCTGCTTCCGCCAACGCTGTAAAAACTCGTTCACCGCCAGGCATCACCAGTGCCAATGCATTTTCAATCTCACCTAATCTCTTCGCTAACCCAGTAAAATTATAACCTCTGTCCTGTCCGCCAAGAATAATCGTGAGCGGCTTATCTGCATAAACCTCAATCGCTGCCAACGCACTCTCAGGCGTCGTTGAAATGGAGTCATTCACAAACAACACTTCGCCAATCTTGCCAACCTCTTGCAACCGGTGCGGCAACGGCACAAAACTAGCGAACGCCTTTGCTGTAACCCCATCATCCACCTTCATCATTCTAGCCACTGTCAACACTGCACAAGCATTTTCCTTATTATGCTCACCTAAAAGTGTTAACGATCTCACAACCTCATCGTCATACAACTCAAACGGAACAACCACAGCCTTAACACCTTGCGCCAGCACAGCTAACCTCGCAAATCGTTTATTGTAAACCAACACATCCGCCGCCGTCATCACCTCACCCAATCTCAACTTGGCCTGTTGATACTGGTCAACACCCCCATGCCAATCCATATGTTCTTCATACAAGTTTAGAATGACACCAATATCTGGTGCAACATCCAAATCCGCCAGCTGATAACTAGACATCTCTAACACAAAAACCGTTTCATCCTTCGCATCAATTTCGCTTATTGCCGACACACCAATATTACCAACCAGCTTAACTGGCATGTCAGCTATTCCCAACACATGCGCCAACAACGCCGCCGTTGTACTCTTGCCCTTGGTACCAGTAATCCCAATCAACTTCCCTCTCCCCTTCCTCTCCGCCAAAAATATATTCGTCGACGAAGTAATCACCGCACCCTCACCTCGCCATTTTTCTACAAACTTATTAGAGAGCGGAATCCCTGGAGCTTTTATTACCACCGTCTGTTCATCGACTACAATCTTTTCTGGAACAACAAACTCTGTCACTTCAATGATCTGCTCATCCGTTACCACAATATCGACAACGCCTCGAGAACGAAGCGCAACAAGCGTCGCCTGTCCTTCTCGACCGTAGCCAAAAATAATAATTTTCTTACTCTTCAGCTCACTAATTTTCATAGACCAATTTAGCGTATTCCTCTGGCATGGCATGCTCATCACTCGATGTTAACACTTCGCTCACAATAACATCAAAATCCTTTACATCGGGTGACAAGAGCCGTGTCCCCTGCAGGATACCAAGCTTAACGAGTATCCTGGAGGGTGCGATTCGGCAGGACCCGATTAACTCCGAAGCAAACCACTTCATCACAATATCATCAGCAAAATCTCCTCGCTTGTGTGCCATAACAAATGCTGCCAGCACTTCTTCTGGCTCACCAACACATTCAAATGGCTTGATACCTTCTACCGCTAAAAGCTCTTTATACACAGGTAGCAAACCGTCATCTGCCAACAGGTTTTTGCCAAAAATCTCTACCACCTTTTCTTTAGGCATAAACGCCGCCATCATCGCAAACACAAACGCACACTTCGGACACTCACCACACCAGCGTTTAGCAGCCTTCTTGTTGATCGCATAATTCTTATTACAACTCGAAAACACTTCAAAATATTTCCCTTCATCTACAAACTTCTTCACTATCGCTAGCTCCGACAACGGCCGCAATAAACTAAAGTATCGCACCTTCGGCGTAATAGAAGCTGCAATATAAGCCTGAATATCTCGTTCAAATTCCCAACTCTTGCTGTACTGATGGTTAATCTCAAGGTCGCCCATCATCACATTGCCGGCGTTCGCGCTCCGTTCATTACTAAGCACAATATCGCGCTTACCATTAAGTAAAGCATAAACAACCATCGTAAAAGCAATATAAGCGCTTATTGGCACATGACCATTCAACGCTCCTTGCTTATTCAACTCAAACAACTGCGGATCAAGCGTCCGTTCAATAATATTCAGCGGCTCACCAATCGCCTCCGCCACTTCAGCAATCCGTTCATGTCGTCCCAACGCCACCAAATCAAAATCAATCCCAGCCTTCTGCAACATCTCAACCGTCACCAAAGAATCTTTACCTCCCCCAATCGGCACAATCGCACCTGGCAAGGGGTCAGGTCGTGAATCGTGAATTTTCTCATTTTGCTGATCTTTTCTGCCTTCACTAACTGGGAAATGAATATAATCCCTAAAATCCAAATCATTCTTATAAAAAAACTCGCCAAGGCCATGCGTATACAATTTATCCCAAAATACCGCCTCGTCAGCCGCCAGCTCACCATACTCAATCACCATCTCTGGCGGACAATACGCTTTATAATAACTAATACCAGCCATTAAATGTAGCGCGAACAAAGCTTTATCAAATTCACAATGCTCGATTCTAGACCTCCTGTCCTCGCCCTGCGGGGAGACCCCTTTCTCACCCCCTTTCTCACCTCCAAACTTCACCCTCTCAGTAAAAGTCACCTTATCATCCAGCCCATACACAAAACTCGCTACGCCGCTGTCTGCGTCAAAGTCATAACTCACGAACCGGAAAGTTTTGTATGGCGAAGTAATCTTTTTCATATTACGCCTTAATCAACGCCGTCAACTCATCTCGCTTGGCCACCATCAATTCCTCTGTCTTCGCCTCCACAATCAGCCGCAAAATCGGTTCCGTGTTGCTTGCCCGTACCAAAAACCACCAATCTCTGCCATGCTCGCACCTTATCCCGTCCAACCTATTCACTAGCGTCGCTGTTGCCACAAACTTTTCTTCAATTCTTGCCAAAGCCACCACTTTGTCCTCAACCTCAATATTTACTTCACTGCTGTTCATCATAACCCGCAGCGGTCGCGCTAAATCTGCAAACAACATCCCAGACGCCTTCCATAGCTGCAAAATCTTCACAATCGCTAAATCCACCGACTCCAAATTATGCGCCTCGGCAAACATAAAATGACTAGATAACTCACCACCCAATATTGCTCCACTATCATACATAGCCCTAATTACAGTAGTTCTGCCAACCGCCACCTCTACACATTCCCCACCAGCTTGTTTAATAACATCATGCATTGCCCATGACTGATTAGGAGCCACAATAACTTTCGCGCCAGGATTTTTTTGCAAAGCAACCTCCGCCAACAACGCCAGCGTCTGATCGCCGCGTAAATTAACTCCCTCGTTATCAATAAACGCCACCCGATCGGCGTCTCCATCAAGCGCAATTCCAAAATCTGCCCGCTCTCTAATTACCGCCGCCTTAACAGCAGCCAGCGTTTCCTCCTTTGCTGGATTAGCTTCGTGATTCGGAAATCGCGCGTCCGGCTCCGCATACAATTCAATCACTTCAAGTCTCAACCGACTACACAATCTCCTCACGCTCAACGCCCCCATGCCGTTACCATAATCAATCACCACTTTAGTTCCAGCAAAACTCTTTTCGTCGACGCCAGCCAAACAAAAATCCAAATACTCATCCACAAATTCCCGATTCCCGACCTCCTGTCCTCGCCCTGCGGGGAGACCCCTTTTCTCAGCTGGCTCGTAAATCTCATCCATCAATGGCAAAAAATCAGTCCCCGGAATTGGCAAGCCATTCGACCAGGCCACTTTAATCCCATTATATTCCGCTGGATTATGCGACGCCGTCACCATCAAACCAGCATCGACATCAATCTGTGAAGACACTGCAAAATTAAACATGCTTGTAGTACACAAGCCAATATCCACCACATCGACGCCCATCAACAACGCTCCCTCAATTGCAGCCTTCGCCAGCTCCTCACTCGTACTTCGCATATCGCGTCCCACCACTACTTTCTTTGCGTCAGTGATTGCCACCATCGCCATCGCCGTCTGCTTGGCAATTTCTGGCGTAACCTCAGCCAATAATCCTCGAATATCGTTTTTCTTGAAAATATGTGCAGCGACTTCCATATTATTTTGACATTTAGCCATAAAAAACATACTATCATTCTATCAGTAATTCATATTTTACCCAAATACATATGCCAATTATCGGTATTATCCTAATCGTAGTCGCAGTCATTGGTCTCTGGCTAATTACTGCTTTCAACGGCCTGATCCGTGGCAAGAATCGCACCGAAGAAGCCTGGAGCGACATCGAAGTCCAGCTCAAACGCCGCTATGACCTTATTCCAAACCTAGTCAACACAGTCAAAGGCTACGCTGCTCATGAAGAAGGTGTATTCGTGAAAGTAACAGCAGCTCGCACCGCCGCCATGAACGCCGGCACCATGGCCGAACACGCCGCCGCCGAAAACATGCTCACCCAATCCCTCAAATCACTCTTCGCTGTTGCCGAAAATTATCCAGCCCTCAAAGCTGCCGACAACTTCCTCCACCTACAAAAAGAATTAGTCGACGCCGAAGACAAAATCTCAGCCTCCCGTCGTTTCTACAACGGTCAAGCCCGCGACTTCAACATCAAACTTCAGGTCTTCCCAACCAACTTAGTTGGCAACTCACTCGGTTTCAACAAATTCCCATTCTTCGACGCCCCAGAAGAAGTCAACCAACCAGTGGAAGTAAAGTTCTAAAGTATGTACTCAGCAATTGCAGCCAACAAACGCGAAACTTGGCTGTTAATTATTATTGCTTCGGCTATTCTCATAAGCCTAGCTAGCATCCTCGGCCTGCAATCTGGCCTAGAACCAGGTTACTGCATCATTGTCGGTACCGTGCTCGCTACCATCTTCTCACTCTTCAGTTATTTCTTCAGCAGTAGTATCGCCCTAGCCACGAGCGGCGCCAAGGAAATTACTAAGGAACAAGCACCAGAAGTTTGGAACATTGTGGAAAATCTGACCATTGCTGCCGGCCTCCCCATGCCTCGTATATTCTTAATCAACGACGCTAGCCCCAACGCCTTTGCCACCGGTCGCGACCCCAAACACGCCTCAATCACCTTCACCACCGGCCTTCTTGGTCTCCTTAATAAGAATGAATTACAAGGTGTTGCCGCTCACGAGCTCTCGCATATCCAAAACTATGACATCCGCGTCATGACCATCATAGTGGTGCTCATCGGTGCCATCATGCTCACGGCCGATGTCATGTTGCGCTCCACCTTTTTCCGTCGTCGTGGCAGCGACAACAATGGCGCCGGAACAGCTCTTCTCATCATCGGTCTTATTCTCGCCATTCTCTCGCCACTTTTTGCTCAACTCATCAAATTCGCCGTCAGCCGTCGTCGTGAATATCTCGCCGACTCTTCAAGCGCTCTTCTCACCCGCTATCCTGAAGGTTTAGCGTCGGCACTAGAAAAAATAGTCGGTGTCGATAAACCTCTCCAACATCCAAACCGTGCCACTGCTCACCTTTTCATAACCAACCCATTCGGCAGCCACAACATTCGTAGCGGTTTTGCCAACCTGTTCAACACTCATCCACCAGTTGCCGATCGCATCGCCAAACTCCGTAAAATGATTTAGCAAGTTATGATGGAAGTTACAGATAAATTTACAAACCACCTAAAAACCGTACTCACTCGAGCGCTGTGCTTGGTCGTTGAACAAAATGGTAAAACCATCGAACCGAATCATCTACTCTGGGCAATCGGCACGGAAGACGGCTCGATAGGCGGCGAGATAATCAAAAAAGCTGGCATATCGGAAAACCATTTACGCACATTCGCTAATGCCTTTGCCACCGTTAGCAATACACCAAAAAAAACTCCAGCAGCAACTCCGCTCCTCTCAACTGCTTCCAAAAACGCCATCGAAAAAGCTGTCTTAACCGCCACCATGTTTGAGTACCGTTATGTCGGCACCGAGCACCTCCTGTCCGGCCTTCTACAATTACAAAAACAAGATCTACGCGACTTCCTACACAGCCAAGGCATTCCAGAAAAATCTATTTTAAACGCCCTCAACAACATACTTCGTACCACCGCCAGCTTTTTAGAAAGACAAAAGACATCACCGTACGACCCTCCCCCAGTTATGACGGAATTGGAAGGAGCTCTAGACGACGAACCAACAACCTCTGCCTTAGAATACTTCGGTGTTGAACTCACCACCAAGCAAATGGCAGAAAAATTTGATCCGCTTATCGGGCGAGAAGTTGAAGTCAACCGCTTGGCCAGCGTCCTCCTCCGCAAAAACAAAAACAATCCATTACTCTTGGGCGACGCCGGCGTCGGCAAAACTGCCATAGTGGAAGGCTTAGCAAAAATGATTGTCAACGGCAAGGTCGCGAACGCTCTGCTCAATAAACGCATCTTCCGCCTGGATCTTGTAAACCTTGTTGCCGGTACCACCTACCGCGGTGATTTCGAAAATCGCATTCAAGAAATACTGGAGGAATTAGCTGCACAACCAAACATTATTTTATTCATCGACGAAATCCATAACCTAGTCGGCGCTGGCTCATCAAGCAGCAACAACGACGCCAGCAACATGCTAAAACCTGCTTTGGCTCGTGGGCAAATTCGCTGTATCGGCGCCACCACCTGGAGTGAATTTAAGCGCCACATTGAACCAGACGCTGCCCTTGAACGCCGCTTCCAAACCATCAATGTTAAAGAACCGAGCCTCGCCGAAACCCGTCTTATCATCAATGGCCTACGCACAAAATACGAAGCCTATCACCATGTTAAGTTCACCAAAGCCGCCATCGACACCACCCTCAAACTTGCTGAGCGTTATTTGCACGGCAAACAATTTCCAGACAAAGCCGTAGACATTTTAGACGAAGCTGGTGCTGCCGCCATGCTAACCAATACAACTGCCAGCGCCGCCATCAAACGGCGTTCACTTGAAGAAGCCCTAACTCTAGCTCGCGTCAACAAGGCCAGCGCAGTCATGAGCGAACAATTTCTAACTGCTTCAAACTACAAAAAACAAGAAGACAGCCTTAACCTCGAATACAGTAAACTAAACAATAAAGACTTAACTACACCAATCAAGACCATTGATCACGAAGACATACTTCGTGCTGTCTCACACCTAACAGGCATTTCATTAACCACACTCGGAACAAACCAAACCACCGCCTTAAAAAATCTTGAGTCTCGTTTACAAACTCAAGTCGTCGGTCAAACTAACGCCACCAGTCGCGTTTCGCAAGCACTCAAACGCGCCAAACTTGGCCTCAATCGCCCCAACCGTCCACTAGCCTCGTTCCTCTTTGTAGGTCCGTCAGGCGTCGGTAAAACAGAACTTGCTCGTGCCATTGCCCACAATTTCTTCGACGACCAAACCGCCTTCATTCGCCTTGACATGAGTGAGTTTGCCGAAAGTTATGCCGTTAGCAAACTCCTCGGCTCACCAGCTGGCTATGTGGGCTTCCGCGAAGGCGCCAAACTCACCGACGCCGTTCACGCCAAACCGCACAGCGTAATCCTTTTCGACGAGCTGGAAAAAGCCCACAGCGATGTGCATAACCTCCTCCTCCAATTACTCGACGAGGGCCTACTCACCGACGCCACTGGCAAACAAGTCAGCTTCCGCAATACCGTCGTCATCATGACCACGAACGCTGGCACTGCTCGCTTCTCACAAGCCAACCTCGGCTTTAGTGATTCCTCACAAATTGTCGACCAAAAATTAGAAGCCGACATTCGTACCCTCCTCGAAGACAGCTTCCGCCCCGAATTCCTCAATCGTATTGACCACACCTGTCTCTTCCGCCCACTCGATCAAAATGACCTCACAACCATCGCCACCATCGCTCTAGAAAATCTGAAAGAACGCCTAAGCGAACAAAACTTCTCCATCTCGTTCAACAAAAAAATCGCACCCTTCATCGCCAGTCGTGTCTCACAAAAACAAGGTGCCCGCGACATCCGCCGCCTAGTTGAAGAACTAATCGAACACCCTCTCACCGATTTAATCTTAAACAAACCAAATACACACGACTTTCACATCGATCTCGATAAAAAGGGGTCAGGTCTGGAATTCGGAATTCACCAAAAACTTAAAACAAAAAAATAACCCAAAGTTACGGTAGGTTCAAGGATTTATAGCACCACTTTGTGACCTTTTAAGGAGGAGGCGGTTTAGAGCCTGGTTCGGGGTTGAGTAGTTTAGCTTCTTTCTAGG
>JAGVNL010000009.1 GCA_020053275.1 bacterium | reverse complement strand
GTGTAGCCCTTGATCTTTAATCCTTGCCCCTTTTTTATCTTTTGTCTTTGATCTTGCAAGAGGTAAGAGATATGTGCGGTTTGTGTAAGGAAACGGTAAAAAGTGAACTTATTTGCTAGACATCGCAAGTAAATTCTGCTAGTTTTTTGTTGCGTTCTCAACCCCCTCCTCAGGAGCCAAAATGTCTCAATTCCCGGTCTTGCTCTCTTTGATGGTTGTGTTCACCGCCGCAATATTGATGGCCGGAGTAAACCATTTGTCATTCCTGACCGTTCGCTACTACCTGCTGGCCGACAACCCAGAGCTGTCGTCGCGGGTAGTGTCTCTCATCTGGGTCAACCGCGTGCTCCATGTCACGATTGTGACCTTCGCTGTCATCTCAGTAGTGGTCAGCGGTAGCATCAACAACGCTGTCGCAGTGTTCTGCATGGTGGTGCCGATTGTCGCTCTGAGCTCGTTCATCTTCCGGCTCTTCACCAAGCTGCACAAGCATCCCAGCAAGCCTGACTGACCCCTCTACGCCCGCCTGAATTGCCGAAACGCCCCACCTGGGCTCTGGCTCAGGCGGGTGCGTTTTGTTATTAACTTATCCACAACTTGCCAACCACCAGTTCGTGATAGAATAGCTTTATCTCCCCATTCTCCCCACCTCATTCTTTTTTGTTTGTCATATGACCAAAAACGACCAGGTGGTTATTACCACCATTGTTACGAATGCAATCAAAGCAACTGTGCCAGGCATGGTTAAGTCTGCCATTCAGGATTCAGTGCCAGGCATGATCAAAACTGCAATCCAAGATACAGTGCCAAGCATGATCAAGTCTGCCATCAAAGATACCGTACCAAACATGATTAAGTTTTCCATCCAAGAAACCGTACCAGGCATGATCAAGGAAGTAGTACAAAATCTCTTTGACCAAAACCTACACTCTTTTAAGCGCGACTTCCGCGACGAAATCCACTCAGCTACTAAAGCCATGAAGCGAGAAATAGTCACTGAAATCGCCGAGCTTCTCGATTATTCAGTTCTCCCTCAAATCACCGAACTGCAGTACGATGTTGCTATGTTGAAAGAGAAGGTTTTTGTTTAGAAATTAAAATATAAATATGACAAAATCCTCTGCCGATAATTACGCCATTCCACAAGAAATGCCAAAAGACGCTGAACCATCAAAGGCAGAACTTCCAGCAGATGCCACGCCAGCAGTCGAATCTATTGAAGCAGAAAAAACTCCAGAACAACATTTGCGTGAGCGGTTCGATACCCTCGTCAAGGAGGCTAAGGATCTAGCTCATCATGCTGGGGAACAGTGTGGTGTTGAGCGCATTCTCAACTACGGAATCGATGTCCTCATTAACAAATACAGTGCAGCCAAGGTTGTCGAAGCTGTTAAAAAGGCAGCCACAGCCGAATCCCGTAACGCCATTGGTGGCCAGTTGGGGGTGATTATTACAGCTCTCGAACCATCAGCTGAGGGCAGAGCAGCCTTACATAAAGAATTACGAACCTCGGGCAATGCATTAATTGATCAAGACCTACAAGACCAGCTTGCTCACGGTTCTAATCACGCATATCTAAACAAGGCTCATCTCGGTCGCATTCGGCAAGCCGAGTATGACCGCCAACAACGCTTGGACGGTCTCAAGGGTAAATTGGATTTACTCAAACCAGAATGGCGAGATCGTGTAATTCATTTATTGGCCTCAGGTGACTCCGGAGTATTCATCTCTAACGGTTTAGCGAGTGAATTCTATAAGCGTTATCAGGGTGACTGGAAAGCCATGCAGCAGCGTTTGGAATCAGCCAATGGAGATTTCTTTGCCTTATCTAATAAGATTGATCAGGAACACCAAGTTCTAAGCCAGGAGTTTGGCAGTCACAAAGAATTGCTTGCCGAATCAATTCGCACGGCCATCACTCAAAAAGAAAGCGCAGTACGCGAGTCCTTTCAACCAGAATTGGTCGCCCATTACGAGGATCTGGAAATAATCCTTGCTAGCGACATGAAAACAGAGATCGGTCAGAAATTAATGGAAACAGCGATCGCAGCCATGGAGAGTGACACAGCTGCCATGAAAGTAGCTATCGAACAGGATGTTGCCACCCAGACAGCCGAGCTGCATGAATTACTAGATGGCACGACAGCGCTTGAGTACTCGAGGTTTTTGTAGAGGGGAGTCGGCCTCGACTCTCACCTCGGACCCCCAACAACAAAAAATACCAGCCTAGGCTGGTATTTTTTGGTGACTCCAGGGGGAGTCGAACCCCCGTTACAGGCTTGAAAAGCCCGTGTCCTAACCATTAGACGATGGAGCCATGTGGCCAAATGTGCGGGTAATATAGCCGAATAAAGCGGGGAAGTCAATGTGTATTGAATCTACAAACTACCGACTACCAACTACTAACTGCTTATATGTTACAATAGCCACATCTCCCCAGATGCTCCCCGCCTTATTCTTCACCTAGCTTTTATGTTGAACAAAAACGACATGGCGGCCATCCGGGCTCTCATGACTGAAGTAGTCAAAGAAGTAGTTAAAACAGAGGTCAAAGAGGTCGTCCAAGACCTACTCGACCAAAACCTTCATATTCTCGAGGTTAATCTCCGCGACGAAATGCACGCCATGAACAAGGCTCTTGAGAATAGACTCAATAAAAAGATCGAAGACACGCGAGCAGAAACAGTCTCTGACATCGCAGAAATCCTTGAGGGTTCAGTTTTGCCACAAATCCACGAACTCCAGTGTGAAATGATCGTCGTAAAACAAGAAATTGTTGAACTCAAACAACAAGTCGTCGCTCATTAAAGCGGCAATCTATACGCCAGTTTATCTACAGCTCGTGTCAATGCTGTGATCAACCGCTCAACCTCCACCAGCGTTTCTGTGCCAACGCTAACCCGAATAAACGGCGTAGCGTGTTTTGCGGCGTACAGCGCCGTTAAATACACCCGCGTCGTGTCAAAACCAAAGCTGCTACCACCATTTAGGTCGACGCCAGCCTTACGCGCCTCGTCCACCGCCAACTTAAGAAAGGTTTTATAATACGCCGTAAAGCAATACTGCGGCTTTAGCTTGAACACCAAAAAACTCCCTTGAAAGTTGCGCTTACTCATCCATTCATAAGCTGGGTGACTCGGCAATCCTGGGTAGGCAACTCCGGCCAGCGCCGTCATTTTAGTTGTCTTCGCGTGCTCTTCAAGCGCCCTAGCCACCAAATTCGCATTCCTACTCATTCGCCGTAACCGCTTATCAAACAATTTTCTATTCGGTTGCGGCAGTGCCAGAACGGAAGCGTCTACCAACCCAGTTCCCAGATGCATCCGGTTGCCAAATAGCCCAAGCGGCGTTAACCCAGTTCGCCACATTATCCCAGCACTCACCCGGTCAAACCCAAACTGGTGATATTTAAGTAGACTTTCAATCACAACCAAATTCAGTTTACATGGTCCGCGCGGCCAATTTCGCAGCGGCTGGTAGCTGGTAGCAGTGCCAGTTGCGTCAAGTACCAAAATCGTCGGCCGTGTTACCGCCTCAATCATTTTTGGTACCAGTCTCTCCATGTCGGGTGCTGCTACATCCTCTGTATTACCAAGTGTATCAAAAAATATCGCCGCCGGTTGTAGTTCCGCAATCGCCGCCAGAACACTATCCGTATTCATCTCGTCGACATAATGAACTAGTCCAGGAAAAAACTTCTCAAGCAACAATTTATTTTCAAAGTAACAAGCCTGGCCGGCCAATATTGGCCCGTTTATTTTGCCCTCCGTTGCCAGCGTAGTCAGCACTGTACTAAACGCCGCCATGCCACTGGCTGTCACATAAACTTGTGGAGGGAAGCGCAGCGGCGCATCAATATACGCTTGTCGCCAGCACCTCTCATAATTTGTGGCGTCAGCATGGTGGTCGCGCTTGTAATCATTGACCGTACCAGTAATTCTCCCAGTCTGCGTGCCAGCTTGCGAGCATTCAGCATGAACAAATGACGGCGCCTGCCAATCCGTCGCCGCCAGTAGCGAACCAGTAACGCCCTGCAAACTCCGCACAATGTCAGCGATGCGCTTCTTCTCAGCGACCAATTTATCAAGACTGTCATCAACCCTTGTTGCTTGCAGAACCTTCAAGTCGTTCGCCAATTGCCTAAATGTCTCACTGGTCCTAGCAACAATCTCACCAATTACGCTCGCCGTCCCAGGCCTAGCGTGTCTTTCTAACGGCCTTCCGAGCCTAGCTAATCGCTGGCTATTATCATCAACAATAACCCGTAATTCGGTAAAATCATCTTGCAAATCGGCGGCTGATTGAGCATCCATAGGTAGCCTAATAGTATCACGATGGGTTATACTACTGCCATGTTTGAACGGTTATTCTCAGCCTTCGGTGGCTCGGCGATTCGCTTACAACGAGTTGTTTTAGGCGACTCTGTGATTGACCTCCCAGTTGCCAACCTTATAGGCCAGCGAGCAGGCAAAACACTCCTCGTTACCGCCGGCGTGGACGGCGACGAATACGCTGGCATCACCGCCGCCTATCAGCTTATCGAGCGCTCCAAAAACCTGGACTTTTCCGGCCGCCTAATCATTATCCCTATCGTCAACATTCCAGGCTTTCAAGCCGAATGTAGCCACAACCCATTGGACGGTAAGTTCCCAAAATATGTCTTTCCAGGTCGCGTTGACGGCAGCTCCACCGATTGCCTCATGGCAGTAATTGCCAGCTTTGCCGGGCAAGCCGATTGCTGGTTTGACCTCCACGGGGCCGCTCTCACCGAAGGCGTCAATCCATACCTCTGGCTGCACAAAACTGGCAACCGCGAGGTCGACGCCTTAGCGAACGATATCGTTCATTACGGTCTCGCTAGTACCATTCTCTACGAACGCGCCCACTTCGGCCTTAAGTCTGCCGCCCTCGCCAAGCACGGCTGCTCCTACATTGTCGCCGAATCTGGTTCGCGCAACACCTCGCTGGCAGCCGATGTTGCTCGTCATCTCGCCTGGCTGACATCGACCATGCAGTTACTCGGTATGATTGATGGTTTACCAGAAAAACAAGAAACGCAGGTACTCACCAGCGTTTCGTTCATCACCGCTTCGTCCGATGGTCTCTGGCAGCCAGTCCTTAAAGCCCCTTCCTCACTCCCCCATAGCTGGGGGAAGGTTGTTAATGGTGAAATACTCGGCTCTTGCTGTCACCTTGACGGTACCGGGGAAAAAATCATCCGCGCCACTTCTTCAGGTACTTCTCTCTGGTGGAAAGAAACCTCCCGCCTCAAAAAAGGCGACATTCTCCTCGCAACCGGCCGTTAATCAACCCTTAGGGTTGGTCAACGCTAAGGGTTGAAACGCTTCCCAACCACATCCCACTGCAAATTCGTCAAGACCATTGCTACATAATCGGCCTTCTGCGCTGGCACATAATCCACCATAAACGCATGTTCCCACATATCCAGCGCAACAATAATTTTCGTATCTACCAAACAACCCAACTCGTGGTCACTCACCCAAACATTATTAAAAACTTTACCCTTTTCATCATAAGTCAGTAGTACCCAGCCAATCCCGCGCATCACGCCCAGCGCCTTAAACGCTGTCAGCCACGCCTCAAAACTGCCGTACTGCGTTGCCAACGCACCCTTCAACGAGTTCTCGACCACCTCACCATTCCCGCCTAACGCCTCAAAGTACAACTCATGCAGTCTCATCCCATTAAACTCGAACCCAAAGCGGCGCGTCAGTTCGGCAATAGCGACTGCGTTGGCAGCACTATCCGTCCTATACTCGGCGAGCTTTTCCTGTATATCATTCACATTCTTCACATAACCAGCATAGAGCTTTAAATGTACCTCAAGTTGTTTAGCTGAAAGTCCAGCCAGTTCCGGTAGGTTGAATTGTTGTTCAGTGTAGGGCATAGTAGGGAAGATTATTAGTACTTTCAGTATACCACGGCCAATATGCGAGTTTTAGCTATCGAATCCAGCTGTGACGAAACCGCCGTAGCCATCCTCTCAGGTGAGGGCGTCGTTTTAACGCTGGAAAGCAATCTCGTGCGCTCGCAAATCGACATTCACCAAGCCTACGGTGGCGTCGTTCCAGAAGTTGCTGCCCGTGAGCACCTAGCCTACCTTTTCCCAATGATCCGCCAGGCTCTGGTCGAAGCTCGCATCAATGATAACGAGATCGACGCCATCGCCGTAACCGCGGGTCCCGGCCTCGCCCCAGCCCTCAGGGTCGGTGTTGAAGCTGCCAAAGCCCTGGCCTGGGCCTGGCACAAACCGCTTGTTCCAGTCTGTCACCTCGAAGGCCATATCTACGCCAGCTGGTTAGAAACCTCAAACCCTCCACAATTCCCGGCCCTCGCTCTCATCGTCTCCGGCGGCCACACTGAACTCGTCTTCATGAAATCTCACGGAGACTTTGTTCGCCTCGGCGAAACTATCGACGACGCAGCCGGCGAAGCCTTTGACAAAGTCGCTAAAATGTTAGGGCTTCCATATCCAGGTGGCCCACAAGTCGAGCAGCTCGCCAAACTTGGCGATCCATCCGCCTTCAACTTTCCTCGTGCGCTACTCGATAAACCAAACCTCGACTTCAGTTTCGCCGGTCTCAAGACAAGTGTTCTTTATAAGCTACGGGAAAACGAGGCAAGCCTCGACAATGCTAAATTCAGGTCCGACATCGCGGCCTCGTTCCAAGAGGCAGTCATTCATGTTCTCATCAAAAAAACCGCGCGAGCCATAGCTGAACATTCTCCCAAATCGATCATCCTAGCCGGCGGTGTGGCTGCCAACCTTTCATTACGCCATAGCTTTCAGGCTCTCGGCGCCACTCATCAAGTCGCCGTTCATGTCCCGCCCTTCGCCTACGCCGTCGACAACGCTGGAATGATCGCCGCTGCTGGCTACTATCGCGCTCTAGCCAACAATTTCGTCGACCCTCTCGTTCTATCGGCCAACCCTAACCTGGACATCGTATGATTTCGCATAACGCCGCCGCCACTCAAGCTATTGCCGCCAGCCTAGCTCTCCGCCTACACGGTGGGGAAGTTATTGCTCTCATTGGGGACCTTGGTGCTGGCAAAACCACCTTCGTTCAAGGCCTAGCCGCCGCTCTCGGCGTCACAAGCCGCGTCAAAAGCCCCACCTTTTCAATTATGAACGAGTACGCCATCGAGCCAACCAAAGCTCAGCTTTGGTCGCAAAACAACAAGCCAGCTAAGCTGGCGCGTCTCATCCACGCAGATCTCTACCGCCTCCAAAACGACGCCGAACTCTCAGCCCTTTCGCTGGCCGACGAGCAGCGAGCCGACACGGTTCTCATCATCGAATGGCCCAACGCCGTTAGCGTCGACCTCAATCCAGACATCACAGTCACCATCGATCACCTTGGGGAGGACGAACGAGCCATTACAATCGTAGCAAAGTAGTCCCGGCAATCGCTGCCGTTTCTGCTCTCATCACCAAGGTGTCGCCCAAATGTACCACCAAACTCCCAGCATCCTTGGCAAGTGTAATTTCGCGTTCAGTAAAGCCACCTTCTGGCCCAATAAACAGAGCCAGTTCTTCATTAGCCTTTTTCGACGGCAGCTTTCCGCCATGGCCTTCGTGTAGCACCACCCGTCTCAGGCCATCCGTCTTGGCCAGTGCTTTCTCAAAACTTAGTGGTTCATAAATTACCGGGGTAACTCCTCGCCCCGACTGTTCCGACGCCTCTCGGACAATTGCCTGCCATCTGGCCGGTACCTCCGTTATTTTCTTAATCGTCCGCTCGGTCAAGAGCGGCAAAAACGAACTAGCACCAAGCTCGGTACACTTTTGTAAAATAAGCTCAAAGTTTTCGCGTTTCAATAACGCTGCGCAAACCATAATCTTTGGCAGAATCGCTAGCAGCGTTTTTGTTTCAATAATATCGCCAATTATTCCCGAACGGTTGACTTCAGTTATCTTACCAACCAGCTCGCGCCCATCATTTGGTAACAACGCTAAATTGTCTCCTGCCTTCATCCGCAGAACCGCCACAATCTGCCGGTACAGCGGTCCAGCAGGAATAGTAAACGCTTGGTTCTTTTCCGCTAAAAACTCGGGCGACACAAAAAATCTTTCAGTCATCATATACCCTTATTGTATAGAACTTTCACATTTGAGACTAGTAACACAAAGCCCCGTCCGGAATAGCCAGACGAGGCGCTATGGGTAGAGGACAAGCACGAGATGCTTATCCTCACGCGGGGCTCGAAGCCCCAACGATTTTCAGTGTCCGCTGTGCCGCACCGTCCACCACCAGATGAACGCCGCGTTGGGAACCGCGACCGTCCAGCCGATCAGGACCATCTTCAGGCTGACTGGCAGGTATCCCATGCCCCACGCTGCCGCCATGAGCAGGACGGTGAGAATGGTCGGCAGCCAGAACAGCGTCCACTTCTTGATCTGGCACCAGTGGCTGGCGAACCAGGACTCCTTCACGGCCTGGCCGGCGTTTCCGTGGTGATGACTAGCGGATGCTTGCCAAGCTGCCACCACCGCGTAGTTCAGGAACGCCACGATGAACCACCATCCGGGAGTCCTGTAGATTCTGCTGATCACGCTCACGGCAAGCGTTGACAGGAACCCAAACCAGTTGGCGATCGAGGTGATGTGGATCACCCCGCGGTAGTCTGTGTAGTGGACGCAGACCAGCACCGCGATGATGGTGGGGAATGCGTACCGCATGACATCCCACCAGCCCAGCGCGAACTCCTTGCACCAGCAGGCGAACCGGCCGGTCATGGTGGTGGGGCGGGGGGCGGTTGTTGAAGAGGAAGCCATTGCTACTCCGTGGCCAATTGGCCGCGAGGGGTTGAACTGTCCGACCAGCAGGAAGCTAGCCGACCCTCTATAATAGCAAAAAAATGACTTTTTGTCAAGCCATTTTTGCATAAATTATGCTAACCTTAGCGGCTAAAGCCAACTATTCGCTTAACTTCCTCAAGGCTCGTTACGCCGTCTACCGCCTTAAGTACGCCGTCTTGTGCCATACTCACCATTCCCTGTCTGGTCGCCACTTCTCGCATCTGATACTCCGTAATTGAGCTGCTTTCCGTAATCATCTTCTCCAGATCGGCATCACGAACCAACAGCTCGTAAGCGCCAATTCTACCCTTATAGCCAGCGTTGTTGCACTTATCGCAGCCAACTGGCCCAAAAAACTTCGCCGTAGCCAAGTCAGGCTTCACTTCGCCAGAGTTTTCAGGGATCGCCTCAACCAGCGCCTTAACATCCTTCATCGTGTCGGCGTCGACAACTATCTCCTTTTTACACGCTGGGCATAGTTTTCGCAGCAACCGCTGACCCATAATCGCGTTCATGGCCGGTGCCAGCAAATACGGCTTCACGCCCATGGAGAGAAAACGGGGGATCGCGCCAGCCGCGTCGTTGGTGTGGATAGTGGAAAGCATCAAGTGGCCGGTCAGCGACGCCTGAATAGCAATTTCTGCTGTCTCAATGTCGCGAATTTCACCTACCATCACAATATCGGGGTCTTGGCGCAGAATTGACCGCAAGCCCTTGGCAAAAGTGTAGTCC
Source organism: bacterium (assembly GCA_020053275.1). Taxonomy (GTDB): domain Bacteria; phylum Patescibacteriota; class Patescibacteriia; order UBA9934; family UBA9934; genus UBA11707. Next base: position 16,674 of record JAGVNL010000009.1, on the reverse strand, counting down.
TTACTTGTATCAATCTGACTCTGGTTCAAGCCTTCAACCTTGTATTCAATCGGGTCTTCAAGCGTAATAATCTTTACATCCTTGGTGTTCAACCTCTTCAAAATTGCATACAGGGTGGTCGTCTTACCGCTGCCCGTTGGACCAGTCGTAATAATCATGCCATTCGGCTTTTCTATCTCGTGATTGAGTTTTTTGAGCATTAGTGTGCGGAAACCAAGCTCCTCAAACGCTAGTGAAATAGAATCAGGGTTGAGCAAACGCATCACCACAGACTCACCATAAGCCGTCGGAATGGTAGATGTACGTACATCAATCTCTTTGTTCTTTTGGAAAATCGTAAAACGGCCGTCCTGCGCTTGGTCAGAAATATTTAGCTTCAAGCTAGCAATCAACTTAATGCGGTTAATAATCTTCTGCCACTTCGCTGGCTCGAGCTTGGCAATCTCCTGCAGCATGCCGTCGACGCGAAAACGCACCACAATCCCAGTCTCTTCCGCTTCAATGTGAATGTCGGAAGACCCTAGCTGCACGCTCGCCGCAATAATCACCGCCATAACATCGGTCACATTTGCCTTGTTCAGAATGTTGGCAATCGCGCCCACATCTTTCATCTGGTCCTGGTACTTAGCTAAATCAGCTTCAGTAATCTGCACACCTTTCACCGCCTGTGTGATCTTCGGCAACATGCTGTACAAGCGCAAACCCTGCTTGAAACTTTCCTCAGAAATAGCGTAAATAACAGCGTTTGTTTTATGCCGTTCACCTAAATCAAACGCCAGGTCGACTATTGCCTGTGCTGTCGGATCAACCGCACCAAGCCGCAACTCCGCCCCCGTGGACAAGAAACAAATTGCTTTCATCTGTGCTGCCTGTTCTTCTGAGAGCAACACGATCGCTTCCGGTGAGATTGGAAATCCTTTCAAACTTATATAAGGCACGCCAATACTCGCCGCCAATCTTGCCGTTTCCTCTTCCTTTTCTCGTAGTTTAATCGCCCCCATCTTCTCCGTTAGCATTCCCTGCGTTTCCACATCACCTGAAATTTTCTGTTCAGTCGGCACATCAACTATTAGCTCACCCTCTGGCTCTTCTGCAACTTCAACATTAGCTGTCTCCACGGCAGCTGCTGGTTGTGCTGTTTGCGCCTCCTTCCTCCGTTTGAGAAGATCCGCGATTGATGGCAGGTTGCCTGGCATGATAGGGGATTAGCGAGAAGTAAGTCGTCGATGTAAGTGATGCACCAAATGTTCACTACGAGGGTGCGCCGGCAGTTTTTCGTATCGCTCCAAAAACTCACTCCAAGCTGCGTAGTTAAAACTTACCATAAAGCCGTCAAACAATACGAACAGTGAAATTGCCAGCAGTCCCATCACGAGGAAGATGGCCATCACCAAACCAAATGAGCTAATAATACTAGCTGCTGTCAATGACAGGAAGACGAGCGCGATGCAATATGTGCCAGCCAATAAGAATAAGCTGAATAAGAAATTAACTAACAGTAGAATAAGCGAAAACTCTAGGACAGACAGCCAATGCTTATGTAAAAAAGTAGTCGCCTTCTGAAAAGCGTAATGCAGACTATCATTTTCACGCACGACATGGAGCAGCGTCAGCATAGACACCGCATTAATCGCAAAAGCGGCAGGAATAATGAGCAGATAGATACCAAAGCTGGCGTACAAATGAGCAAAGCTTGGCGTGTTAACAATCAACCCTCGTAACGCCAGCATTCCAAGTAGCATCAAAATTACCAAACTCAATCTACTAAGTGCATTAACCGCGAACAATCGGCTCAAATGTGCTCCACGAATTGACCGTAGCGTAGCAAAGAAACCAGGTTGCTTCTTCTTTTTAGCTGTTCTGTGAATATGCAGTAAAACAAGATGCTGTGCAGTTAAGATGATGATCCCAACTATCACCACACAAACCAAGGCGGCTGCGATGGCGGTTATTGTATGTTTATCGGAACTGCCAAAGAAAGCTTGAAATAGACGCTGTTTGTAAGTAAAAACCTGCCATGAGTTACTAAGCGTCTGCCATGATATCGCCTGACTACTCAGGTTAGGTGCTAGGCGTAGAATGTCGTTGGTTATTGCCCCCGTCTGAACTATGCCAGCCAGGAACGCAAATACCCACAACATTTTATGTTGCCAAGCACTCCTTAGCGCACGCCAGAGTAATGGTCGGTAAACAGATGAGTATGGTTTCATAATCCTCCAAGATTATTTATAGTATAGCACAAAATAAAAACAAGAGATTCGGCCTAAGCCGAACTTCTTATTCTCTACCAACTACTTTCTACAATCTACTTTACGCCTTCGCTGCTAGCACCGACACTTTCGGCCTCTTAATGGAAGGGCCAAGCAAAGTTTCAAACGCCTCCTTTTCTATCGTCTCCTTCGTCAGCAACTCGTGAACAATCTTGTCCAACTCTACTCGATGTTTTCGCACCATATCTCGCGCTTTCTGCAGCGCCTCAGCCAGCACTCGGTTCATCTCACCATCAATCTGTTCGGCAATCTTTTCTGAATAATCACGAGCCTCAGCGCGGCCGAACGATGGCCTGTCATCATCAACTCCGTATGTTCTAGGCCCAAGCAAATCGCTCATCCCAAACTGCGTTACCAATTCTCGTGCCAGTGCCGTCGCCTTCTGTAGGTCGTTGCTAGCACCAGTTGTGAAGTCGCCAAAAATTTCCTGCTCGGCCACATATCCACCAAGCGTCATCGCCAAATCATCGTAGAACTCGTTTCTGGAATGCATCTTGCGGTCTTCGTCTGGAATGCTCATGGTGTAGCCAGCGGCACGGCCTCGGGCAATTATCGACACTTTATGCACATCATCACAGAAGGGGAGCAAGTGACCAACCACCGCGTGTCCAGCCTCGTGGTAAGCTGTCACCAACCGTTCTTCCTCACCCAAAATGTGGCTCTTGCGTTCTGGCCCCATCATCACTTTCTCAATGGCATCGAGTAGTTCCTTTTGCGAAGTCTCCTTCTTATCAGCTCGTGCCGCCAAAATCGCCGCCTCGTTCATAATATTCATGAGGTCAGCACCAGCCATGCCCGGCGTTCTAGCAGCGATGCGCTGTAGGTCGACATCCGCTGCTAACGGTTTGCTTACGGCATGAATTTTCAAAATAGCCTCGCGCTCCTTTAAATCTGGTCGGTCAAGCGTCACTCGGCGATCAAACCGCCCCGGTCGCAACAACGCTGCATCAAGCACATCAGGGCGGTTGGTTGCCGCCATCACAATTACGCCCAAGTTCGGCTCAAAGCCGTCCATCTCCACCAATATCTGGTTCAGCGTCTGTTCTCGTTCGTCATGGCCGCCACCAGTACCACTGCCGCGTTGTCGTCCGACCGCGTCAATTTCATCAATAAACACTATACACGGCGCAGCCTTCTTAGCTCGAGCAAACAAATCGCGTACCCGGCTGGCACCAACACCCACAAACATCTCAACGAATTCAGAACCAGAAATATGGAAGAACGGCACATTCGCTTCACCAGACACAGCGCGTGCCATGAGCGTTTTACCAGTACCAGGCGGCCCCATCAAGAGCACGCCCTTCGGAATCTTCGCTCCCAAGTCCGCAAATTTCTTCGGCGTTTTCAAGAACTCCACAATCTCGCCCAACTCTTCCTTCGCTTCCGTTGCACCAGCTACCTCCGCAAAAGTCACACGGTTCTTTTTATTTGTTGACTCTTTAATGTTCGCCTGACCAAAGGTCATTGCCTTATTATTAGCGCCCTGCACCTGGCGCAGGAAGAACCACAGGATCACGCCAAAAATCAAGACGAATAACAGTGTTGGCAGCAGGTTGCGAATAAGCGCGGTCAATACACTCGGTTCCTTCACCTCAATACTCACCGCTTTTAACTGCTCAGCCGTCACTCCGTAACCAGTCAAAATCTCGTTCAGCGACTGCGCACCTTCCTTGTTCGCTAAAAATTGTTCGTCAGTATTACTCGTTATCGTCAAACCATTCTCCTCAACATCAATGCTCTTAATCTCACCAGCCTCAATTTTAGTCACCAACGCACTAATCCCAATTGTTTCTGGCGCTTTCTTACCACCCAAATCATAGGTGGAGAAAATGACTCCCAAAGCCAACACCACGAGTAACGCCACAATTATGTTCTTTGACAACGGTTTCATAGGCAAATATAAACATCTTACAGCTCGTCAATTTTGCCTGAAAACACCCCAAAAGTCAAAAACGCTGCCAGGCATATGCTAGGCAGTGGTAGCGGTTTCCGGCAGCACTCACACCTTCGCCCCTCCCGTCCCTCAACTCTAGCCGCCCCCCCGAATTACCTCCCCCGCGAGGTCCTTCGCGGGGTGGTGTTTCATTTCTTCATAATCAACACTAAGTGTTGGTCGACCCTGGGAGTTGATGATAGACTACTATTACTAATCTCGTTATAATAAATCATTCTATGCCCGACCCAGAACGAATATTCAGCCGCGAATGGCAGAACGACAATATTGAGAAGGGTACCGAGATCATGAAGAGAATCACTGCCGAAATATTCTCCCCAGCTTTCTTCGAAGGGCATGGCAGTAATCATGACTTCAACGAAGTGGAATTGAAAGGAACCCTCAGCATTGCTATCAATAGTCCAGTTTACCCAAAATCCCAACGCTAAAAGTTGAAACCAAAGAACGAAACAAAAAGCACCGAGCCAACTCTGGCCCGGTGCTTTTTATTCGTTCAATTACTCCTTTACCTCCTTAGCCTTCTCTTCCTCACTTCTTTCCTCCCGTAACGAGAGACCCAAGCGGTGTTCGTCAGCTTCAATGGAGACAATCCGGAACTTGCGGGTTTCGCCAACGGTTCCGAGCTTGGTAACATCGTCAGTTGGCTTGTCGGCTAATTCGCTAACATGGGCCAAGCCTTGAATGTCCTGATCAAGCTCCACAAAGAAACCAAATGGGTTTACTTTGATAATTTTACCCTCGACCCATTCGCCAATTTTGTACTTGCGAGCCACATCCTTCCACGGGTCGTCAATCATTTTCTTCATGGAGAGGAAGATCTTGCTGCCCTCAATGCCGATAATTTCAGCGCGCACGGTGTCGCCGACCTTCAAGACATCCTTCGGGTGGTCAATGCGCTGCCAAGCAATCTCGGAAATGTGCACCAAGCCTTCCAACGGGGAAGTCGCATTCTTTGGGTAGAACTTCACAAAAGCCCCGAAGTCCGCAATCGCGCTCACTTCGCCAGAAATCGCGTCGCCCAAACGGCATTGCGCAATCACATTCTTCTGTTCGTCTTCCCAAATAGCCTTTTCAGATACGATGAGCTTTTCGTCGCTCTCGTTCAGGTCCAAAATCCTAACGCGCATGGTTTCGCCGACAAAGCTCTTTAGCTTCTCGAGAATCTTCTGCTTGTCGCCACCAGCAACGCGTGGGTAGTGGTCGGGTGCCAACTGGCTAACTGGCAAGAAACCTTGCACATGGTTAACGCGAACGAGCAAACCGCCTTTGTTAGCGTCGAGTACCTTGACCGGCACCGCTTCGCCACTAACGCGCAAACCATCCAAATCGCCCCAAGCTTTCTTTTGGCCAGCGTAGCGGAAAGACAATTCAATCTCGCCATTCTCGTTTTCAGCGTCGACGATGGTAGCTTCCACCATATCGCCGATCTTCATGTTTTTGTATAATTCAGCCTCCGTAAACAGCTCACGGCCACGCACGACGCCGACGGCCAAGCCATTCACATCAACGCGGATTTCGCGACCTTTGGTGGAGAGGACCTTGCCCTTTACCATGTCGCCAAGTTTTGGAATGACGGTAAAATTACCTTCTGTCATCAAACTATCCATCTTTGTAGCGCTCATACTTTTATCCCGACTGGGCTTGGGGAGTTTATCCACCTCGGCCAGTCATGGCGTTAATAGTTATAAAAGTGCCAAAAGTGTAGCGGAAAGCCGCTCTTCGGTCAAGGCTCAAATAGGCCTAAATAAGCGCCATTTATTAAAAAATAATGATTTATGTTATAATATAACCATATGACCTGGGATTATACTACTGAACAATTTGCTGCCCAAGCCAAGGCCGACCCAGTTTGGTACCTGGAGCGTTTGGTTAATTATGGCGTACCTGGCCACAAAATTAACGCAGCTTTACTAGCAGAACACATCGACGAGCTGAAAATCCCAGAGAATCGCCGCGCTTTCTTAAAATTGCTTCTATGGAACAGGAACTAACAGCTTTACAGCAAAATGTTTTGCACGAGGTCGTCGCGAATCCAGCCTTGGCATCTTTTTATCTTTCTGGCGGCACGGCACTTTCAGCTTTTCATCTGCATCATCGGCTATCTGACGATTTAGATTTTTTCTGCTCTGAGGCCGTCGACATTGTCGCTGTTCGTGCCTTCATGCAGCATTTATCTAAACTCTTTGCCGCCAAAGAACTTCGCTATGAGCGTTTGCACGATCGTCATCTATATTTTTTAGTCACCGAGGGCGAAGAATTAAAAATGGAGTTCACCCAATACTCGTTCCCAAGATTGGGCGACCATGAGGTTATCAATGGTCTTAAAATAGACGATTTGCGCGACATCGCCACCAATAAAATGATGGCTTTACTTGATCGGTTCGACCCTAAAGATTTCGTCGATTTATATTTCTTATTAGCTGACTACAGCCTTGATCAACTAAGAAAAGATGTTGAGCAAAAGTTTGGTTTAGCTGTTGGCTCAGTTTTTCTCGGCGGTGAATTGATGAAGAGTGAACGCATCGAAGCGTTACCAAGAATGCTCAAACCACTAACTTTGTTACAGTTGAAAAGTTTTTTTAAGGAGTTGGCCGGCAGTTTGACAGCCGAAGTTATGGAATAGTTGTACTGTGGTACCATATACACACTATGTCTCATCCTCATGAATATCTCCTCCAAGAGTTCCAAATCGCTATTCACAAGTTGGTGCCACTAACCCCACCTGCCGTTAAGCTCGAAGCGCAGCAGTTGCATGACGAACTGGCAGCGACGGAAACCAGCAGCGAAAAGCAGATTCACGACGCTTTAGTTCATGTCGGCCGCAAGGAATACCCTTACCGCCTGGCTTACCACGAGCTCTGTGCTGACGACGAAGAAGTGCGTTTGCAGAAACTCGTTTTTGATCGACTCGAGCCTGAGGTCAAAACTAAGATCGACGCCGTCACGCAGCATGGCGTACATATTTTGGACTATGTCAAAAGCCCGTTATTCGAGGAGCAATTGACTTCCACCGAACGATACCAAGTCGAGCAAGCCGTCCTTTTGGCTCACGACGCCTTGAACTCGCAGTGCAGCGAGCGCGCCGTAAAACGACAGCAAAACTTTAATGATCTCGTTGCTAAGTGGCAGGCGGAGGAAGATCGCCTACAAAAACTAATCGATGTTCTCAAAAACATGGTAGATAGGAACCCTAAGTGGACTGACGAGATTATAGGTAAAGTTGCAGAACTTGAAGAAGGCTGGTCAGTCACTGAACGCGACCCAACCGAAGAACAAATAAAGCAGGAGATTGATTACTTCCAAACAGTGCTAGCCGAAGACGCCGAAGACGGTGAGCAAGCCGCCGACTCCGAGCTTGTCGAAGGGTAGACAATAAAGTAAGATACCGCCGTATGCAGATTTCATGGAATGGTTTTGGGAGTTTCACTATCGCGGCTAAATCCACGAGTGGTGATGTTACATTAGTTACAAATCCGTTTTCACGCACCGACGGCCCTAAGTTCCCACGATCACTCGCTGCCACCATCGTGGTGCAGAGTCAGGCGGGTACCGACGCCGATAATTTAGCAGCGATTACTCCAGAATACGCAGAAGACAAGCGATCACCATTCGTGGTTAGTCACGCTGGCGAGTTTGAGGTTCGCGGCCTAGCAGTAACTGGTGTCAATACTCCAAAAAAGGACGGTACCGCCCACTCCATTTACCGTTTTGACGCGGAGGGCCTGAGTATCGGTTTCCTCGGCACGCTTGATCGTTCGCTAACTGATCAGGAGGTTGAGCAACTCGGCAATATAGATGTTCTCATCGTGCCATCAGGCGGTAAAGATGTCTTAACAGCCTCTGCCGCTGCCGAAGTCATTGCTCAAATCGAGCCTCGCCTCATCATTCCGTCCTATGTTTCGGCAGCAGGAGTAGAGTCGCCTTACGCCGAATCTAGCGCGCTTTGCCGCGAGCTTTCTTGTCCAGTCGAGGCTACCACCAAGTTTAAGCTTACCCGCGCCGCCTTGGGAGAACCAGAAGATGATATGAAAATGGTTACCTTTACTCGCGCCTAAACTATTATGGAAGAGCGCCAAAAAATAAAGGTAACGGTGCTAATCGTGCTCGGTTTGGTAATTATTCTCGGCGTCTGGTTTCTTCAGCTCCGCCTTAGCTTCCAAAAAGCTAAACTGCCACAGGTCATTCAAGATGTGTCAGGGTTTGCCAGCGAGGTAAAAGACAGCCTACCGTCTAGCACAGAACAAATAACTCCGTAATCGTTTATGGCCAAAAAACTTCCTAAAAAAGTCAGCAAAACAGCCGAGGGCGTCATTGTCGAGGCTCCGTTCGCCACCACCATCGGCCAAATCCAGTCGCAAAACATTTCAGAAGAAATGCGCCGCGCCTATCTTGACTACGCCATGAGCGTCATTGTTTCGCGCGCCTTGCCAGATGTCCGCGACGGCATGAAGCCAGTTCACCGCCGTATTCTCTACGCCATGTGGAGCATTGGTCTCCGTGCCAACGCCAAGTTCCGCAAATCGGCCACCATCGTCGGTGAAGTGCTTGGTAAATATCACCCACACGGCGACTCCTCCGTTTACGAATCAATGGTGCGCATGGCCCAGGATTTTTCCTACCGCATGCCACTTGTTACCGGTCAGGGCAACTTTGGTTCCATGGACGGCGACTCGGCTGCTGCCTACCGTTATACTGAAGCCAAACTTTCCAGCATCGCCGAAGAGCTTTTGGTCGACATTGAAAAAAACACCGTCGACTTCCGGCCTAACTACGACGCCAGCCACGACGAGCCTTCTGTCTTGCCAGCCAAGTTTCCAAACTTGCTGGTAAACGGCACGCTCGGTATTGCTGTTGGTATGGCCACCAACATTCCGCCACATAACCTGGGCGAGGTTTGTAACGCCGTCATTCATCTCATAGAAAACCCCGAGGCCACGGTGGAAGATTTGCTTGAACACATAAAAGGTCCAGACTTTCCAACTGGCGGCATTGCTTACTCGAATTCTGACATTCGTACTGCTTACTCAACAGGTCGCGGCGGCGTGGTTACTCGCGCTGTAGCAGAAATCGTGGAAGACAAGAAAGGCATGAGCATGATTGTTATTACAGAAGTGCCGTACATGGTGAACAAAGCAGCCATGATCGAAAAAATGGCAGACCTTATCCGCGACAAAAAACTAGAAGGCATCCGCGACCTCCGCGACGAAAGCAACAAAGAAGGCGTCCGCGTGGTCATTGAACTCAAAAAAGATGCTTACCCTCGTAAAGTGCTCAACCGCCTATTCCAATCCACCGCCTTACAAACCACCTTCCACTACAATATGCTGGCCTTGGTCGACGGCATTCAGCCGCGCATTCTCAATGTCAAAATGATTTTGGAAGAGTGGCTCAAGCATCGCCGCGAGGTTGTTAAGCGTCGCACTCAATTTGAGCTCGATAAAATCAAAGATCGTTTGCACATTTTGGAAGGCTTGCGCATTGCCCTGGAGCGCATCGACGAAGTGATCGCTACCATCAAAAAGAGCAAGGACAAAGACGAAGCGCGCCTCAACCTCATGTCCAAGTTCAAAATGACCGAACGACAAGCTATTGCCATCTTGGAAATGCGCTTGCAAGCTTTGGCGAACCTTGAACGCTTGCGTATTGAGGAGGAATATCAGGAGAAGCTCAAAATAATGAAGGAACTCATGGCTATCTTGGCCAGCGAGAAGCGCATGCTTGGCGTCATTAAAGACGAAACGCTGGAACTCATGGCTAAGTACCCATCCCCTCGCCGCACGCAAATAATGCGGAACGGTATCAAGGAGTTCAGCATGGAAGACATTATTCCCGATGTTCCAGCCGTCATCATGATGACCAAAGATGGCTACATTAAGCGCCTGCCACCAGATACATTTAGCCAGCAAGGTAGGGGAGGCAAGGGCGTTATTGGCCTCACAACTAAGGAAGAAGACCAAATCGAGGCCATCTACACCGCCACCACCCACCAGGATATGATGTTCTTCACTTCCCGTGGTCGCGTCTTCCGCCTCAAAGCCTACGATATTCCAGAAGCCTCGCGTACTGCCAAGGGCCAGGCCATCGTCAACTTCCTGGAACTTGCCCCAGGCGAAAAAGTCTCCGCCGTTCTGACCGGTGACCTCAAAGCCCTCAAGGCCAAGTACATCATCATGGTCACCAACCGCGGTACCATCAAAAAGACCAAGCTCGAGGACTTTGAGAATGTTCGCAAATCCGGCCTCATCGCTATCAAACTAAACGACGGCGACAACCTCGAGTGGGTTCGCACTTCAGGCGGCAAGGACGACATTATGCTCGTCACCAACAAAGCGATGTCAATTCGCTTCAGCGAGGCCGATGTCCGCCCAATGGGTCGCGTCGCCAGTGGCGTTCGTGGCATCAAACTCAAGGGCGACGACTATGTTGTCGGCATGGAGGTCATGAACCAAGACGCTGTAAAGGAAGGCCGTCAACTTCTGGTCATTATGGAGAACGGCCTCGGCAAGCGCACCAACATCGAAGAATACGGCGTGCAAAACCGTGGCGGTCAAGGCGTCAAAACCGCCCAGGTAACCGCTAAAACAGGCCAGTTGGCAGGTGCCTACATCGTCAAGAATGCTGATCCTCGCGATCTCCTCATGGTCAGCCGCGGTGGCCAGGTAATTCGCCTTTCAGTCAAATCCGTTTCCCTCATCGGTCGCGCCACCCAAGGCGTCAGGGTAATGCGCTTCAAAACCCCAGGCGACACCGTTATCACCGTCACTATGGTCGGCGGCGACGACAAAGTAGTCGAATAACAATAATTCAAGTCCCGGACTCCAGGAGTCCGGGACTTGTTTTTTCATTTATTTCTCACCATTGTACCCAAGCCTCAGGTAAATATCCTCGTCATCAGGCCATGGTGGAACTGGCAGCCCTACTCTGGCCGCAGTCTCTTCCACCATTTCCCGTACCATTGCTAACCCAACAGCTCGTTTGGTATCTTGGGAGACGCTTACAGTGTTTAGTTTGATTACTCCGCCGTCATACACGCCCCACACATAATAGAGATTGGCTGGATCGTTACGGCGCATACCACCATTGTATCCCTGTACCCAAGCAACATGCAGTCCTAACCAATTTTTTGGTTCAAGCGTTTTACGGATAAAAGAAAACGGCCTACCCTTCAACAATATAACCTTTTTTTCCGGTGTAAAAACCATTATTCTCGCTGCAAAGTTTAACTGAGCTATTCCCCAAACAATTACCAAAAATACTATTATCGCTACAAATAACCAGTAGCCAGTAATACCCTCTGTTAAAAGCATCTGAGTTCCAGTCGCGAATAAAAATAAGCCAATAACCGACATCCCATTATATACAAGGTCAAAACCCGCATTTTCCCACACTGCAAAGGTTGAGTTATCAGGTACCCTGCGACCACGAGCCGCCATTATTCCAAGCCACAATGCAACAATCAGGTAGAGTACCGGAAATATATATGCATTAGTAACAGTGTCTTGAGACCCGTAAATAGTCATCAGCATCAAAGCGATGCCAGCCGCAGCAAACGAAACTGTCCCAGACCAATCACCAGCAATCTTAATTCTCATACTCATTCAGTAATTATTTCAAGTGTAGCACAAAGTTCAGCGGTACGGTACACTATTTGTATGACTACTAAAACTCCAAAACAAACCGCTCACCAAGTATTTTGGTACGGCAATAACCATCGTGCCTGGTCAGCTAGCGACACGGTTCGGCAAGCCCTAACCAAGTTTGAAGCTAAACATGACAAGTGGGGTATTAGATTATCCACCATCGGTATTGTTTTGACTATTGTCTGCACCATCGTTACCACCATCATTATGGGCGATTGGCATGCGCTAATCTCAAATTTCTTCGCCTTCCTCCTTTTCTTCGCCGGAATGCTTATGATGAGTGGCAACTTCTCCAATGCTGTCAGCAGCTCATAACGCCCCATATGTTGAACACTCTAATCATCTTCGGCGCTAACTATTTATATCTCGTCGTCATCGCGCTAACTATTTATCACTTCCTCAAACTCCCACAACCACAGCAAAAGCGTTTTCTCACCCTCGCCGTAATTTCCCTCCCTCTAATTTTCATCATCTCCCGCCTTGCTAGCCTTGTTTATTTTGACCCTCGTCCCTTCGTCGTCGGTAACTTCATACCTCTCATCCCGCACGCCGCAGACAATGGCTTTCCTTCCGACCATACTCTTCTAGTCGCCGCTTGCGCCGCTCTCACCTTCGTTTTCAACCAAAAAGCCAGTTATCCAATCATCATCATTGCTCTCTTGGTCGGCCTGGCTCGTGTTGCTTCGGGTGTTCACCACCCAATCGACATCGTCGGCTCCATTGTCATCGCCGTCATTGTCATCACCGCTATTCATCTCATCATAAGACGACAAAAACTCATTCGTTATTAACTATTTTTATGTTCCCAGCCGTCACCTCCGCCTTCAAAGAAAAATATCCTCTCAGCCCAAAAAAGTTCTGGAAAAAGATGCTCGGTAGCATTATTGGCAACGGCGTCGTGTCGGTCGTCTTCGGCGGTTTTTGTGGCATGATTGCCATGATTTATCCTGTTCTCCTGAAATCAAATGCAGATCCAATTTTAATTAACTTCCCAATCTTCTTTTTACTCGGTTTCTTAGTCGCAGCCGCTATCCTCTTCGGTCTTAGTGCCTGGTACATAAATGTTTATATCCGCACTTACTTCTACGACGCCGGCGAAGGCTTCCTAACCATCCGCAAGGGCGTCTTCACCCCGTCAGAAATCCATGTAATGTATCAAAAAATCCAAGATGTTTATGTCGACCAGGACATTTTTGATCGCATCATAGGCCTTTACGATGTGCACATCGCCAGTGCCACTGTCACGAGCGGCATTGAAGCCCACATTGACGGAGTTGACGCCGCCACCGCCGACGCCCTCAAAAACTTCCTACTCTCAAGCATCAACTCCGGTGGCATAGGCGGGGTCACCGCCCCCCGCCCAGCTGTTGCCGAAGTCGTCGATGCTGCCCAACCTCACATCGTTGTCCCAACTAACATCTCCTCAGAAACCTACCCCATGAGCCCTCGCTGGACCATTAGCATGGTAATCAACTCAATTTTATTCTCGGCCATTCTAGTCGCCTTCTTTGGTACGCAGTTCGCAGTCGGCATAAACTCATCAGTGGGGGACGACCTCGTTGCCATTATCCTGATTTTTTGCTTTATCGTTCTACTCTCGTTTCAGATCATCGCCTCACTTCTCTGGAAAGCCAACTTCTCCTGGGTCTTCGCACCTAACTTTCTGGAAGTTCGCACCGGCATCATCAGCAAAAGCGAAACCCACATGCCGTATTCCTCCATCCAAGATGTTCTAATTAAACAAGGGTTAATTGAGCGCCTATTCGGCCTTTGCACTGTAACCATCCAAAACGCCGTAGCCGTTTCGAGCAGAAAAGCCGGTCAAAATGGCACCAGGTTGCCAGGTCAGCCACTCGCTAAAGGCAACGAACTAGCAGAAATCGTCCGTAAAATGAGCCAGAACGGTCTCGCTGGCCGGCTCTAGTTGACCTTTTTCCGCTAATCAACTACTCTTTAGCCAACTTTCAACATATATTCTATGCCATTACCGTCATTCAGGTCATCTCGTTCTAAGGTTCGTCGCCGCCGCAGTCACCATGCGCTTAAAGCCGTCATCATTGAAAAATGTAAGGCTTGCAAAGCTGACATGTTGGCTCACCACGCTTGTCCAAAGTGTCATAACTACAACGGCCGCACAGCCAAGGGTAGCGTTGACGCCGTCGCTCGCAAACTCAAGCTGACAAAAGTCGCAGCTCCAAAAGCAGCCAAGGTTGCCAAGGCGCCAAAAGCTCCAAAATCAAAAAAGGCCGAGTAATTGAAATGCGTTCCGAGTAATCTCGGGACGCTTTTCGTTTTCACTCTAATCGAGGTATACTGCCACTACTTAACCATGATTGCTTGTATGTCGAACAGACACTTAGCTCGCACCATGGCCATGCAAGCCCTCTACGAATGGGACTTCCGCGGCCAGGACACGAGTCGCCTCCCAGAACTAGTCGCCTATGTAAAACAGGAGTTCGCCAAGGACTTCGACGATGGCGGCTATGTCGAACGCCAAGTCGCAGCTATCGTCAGCAAGGTCGCGGAACTCGACGGTTACCTTGAGCGATTTGCTCCAAACTGGACAGTAGCGGGCATGACCGTCATGGACCGCAATATTTTGCGTCTCGGCATGTACGAGCTTAAGTATGACAGCGCCATTCCCTCCAAAGTTGCTATCAATGAAGCCATCGAGCTTGGCAAAACCTTTGGCGGCGACGCCTCTGGCAAATTCGTCAACGGTGTTCTTGGCGCTGTCTACAAAGCCATGGTAGAAGCCGGCGAGCTAAAGGAAGCAGATAAAAATACCAAATAAAAATTATGCAAAAAGAAATCACGCTCCTCGCCAAGGCTCTCAACATACCGTTCAAGGCAGACGGTCATCTCGAACAGGCCGTTGTTCATCGCAGCTACCTCAATGAACACCCATCATTCCCGCTAATGCACAACGAACGGCTGGAGTTTTTAGGCGACGCCGTACTTGAGCTCGTTGTGACTGAATATTTATACAACAACTTTGACAACGAAGAAGGGGAGCTAACCACCTGGCGTAGCGCCTTAGTCAACGGCGAAAGCCTGGCCGATGTCGCTATCACGCTCGGCGTTGAACCATTTTTGTACTTGAGCAAAGGCGAGGAGCGCGACATCAATAGCAAGGCTCGCCGCACCATTCTCGCCGACGCCATGGAAGCCATCATCGGCGCCATTTACAACGATTTCGGCTGGGAAGTCTCTAAAGAGTTCATTCTCCGCGTCGTCGTCAGCAAGCTCGACCTCATTCTGAAAGAGCGTTCTTACCTCGACCCAAAGAGCCGTTTCCAAGAAGCCGCCCAATCCCGTTCCTCCATCACGCCAAGCTACAAAGTATTGAGTGAAGAAGGCCCCGATCACCAGAAACAATTCACCGTCGGCGTCTACCTCGGTAAGGACCTCGTCGCCGAAGGCCACGGCAGCAGCAAACAAGAAGCCCAAATCAGCGCCGCCGCGGCTGGCTTGGCTGCTAAGGGTTGGTAAATATTTTTCAGTGTTTAGTATTTCGTGCTACGCTCTAACTATATGACAACACGCGAACTGACATCTACCCTGTTCCCAGATTCAACCAGTATCAGCCAGCTTTTTCGGGCGTTAAAACAAGTTATTGCCGCCTGGGTATCTGCTCGACGGTATCGCCAGCTCGATTTTCGTCAATTATCTGAGGACGAAATAACTCCAGCTATGAAAGCAAAACTAGAACTGGTCAGGAATGCTCCAGACAGTGACTTCGTCAATCTTTAGACTATGCCCGAGGTCCTAGCAGTCGTTGAGTACAAAGATGTCACTCCATATCTAAAAGCTCGTGGACTTCTCAAACAGTACTTGAAAGCCAAATCGATTCTACTGTCGGGGGACCAAGCACGTGTTTACTTCAAAGAGCGTCAACCTCAAGATTCTGGCGTCTGGTCATTCCGTGTTAACAAGCAATTTCGCGCCCTCGGCTGCTTCCGTAAACCAGGCGAACTGGCTATTTCCGAAATCTACAACTACCAATAAAACCGCACAAAATAGGCTATTTTGCTTGACAAAAGGCCTATTTTTTGCTATACTACTCAGTCAACTTTGCTCCTTCCCCCGGCGCTAAATACGCCATTTCTACCCCCCACAACCGCCAGTACACCTGGCTTGGAGTCTCTCTTGAGCAACAACCCCGCTCCTGCCCACCTCACTCCGCGCCGCATCACCCCCATCGACCGCAACAGCTGGGCCATCGCCGAGCTCGTCACCCGCCGTAATTACACGGTACGGTTGGCCTCGCTCCGCGACTTCCGCCCGGTCACCATCCTGCGGTCCCTGCTGGTTGATTGCATCTTGCCCTCGCTCTTCTGGTCGATCGTCGCCTACTACACCATCGGCCACGTCGTGTTGAGCTTCAGCCTGGAGACCGTCCTGCCGTACCGCCTGTCGCTCGGCTACTGGGCCATGGCGCCGGTCAGCTGGTATGGTACGGGCGACGAGTCGGCCATCGATGAGTTCGTCATGCGCTTGTTGCGGACCACCTGGAGCCTGTTCTTCGGCTTCGTCCTGCCCTCGCTCCTGCTGACCGCCCTCTGCCACTACACGATCGGCGGCTTCATGTTCTACGGCAGCCTTGAGCACGCTC
Source organism: bacterium (assembly GCA_020053275.1). Taxonomy (GTDB): domain Bacteria; phylum Patescibacteriota; class Patescibacteriia; order UBA9934; family UBA9934; genus UBA11707. The sequence continues at coordinate 195 of JAGVNL010000009.1, read as the reverse complement.
GGTGGTCTTGGCGCGGCTGGTAGCCCTATCGGCCGGTCGGGGGTACGTCAAAAACTACACCCGACCCAGAGCCTCGGCTCCTGGTCGGGTGTTTCTGTTTAACTTCCGCTCAAAACCCCGTCCCGTAAGGGCGGGGGCAGCCAGAAGCTGGGCGACGAGCCTTGTCTTGTGTAAGCTCCATTATGTATGGAGTTT
>JAGVNL010000020.1 GCA_020053275.1 bacterium | reverse complement strand
GTGTAGCCCTTGATCTTTAATCCTTGCCCCTTTTTTATCTTTTGTCTTTGATCTTGCAAGAGGTAAGAGATATGTGCGGTTTGTGTAAGGAAACGGTAAGAAATTGACGCCACTCCAAATTTCGGCTAGAGTTACGCCACTTAATTCTTGTCCAAGGCCTCCACAGTGAGGTAGCTCCGAGCAAAACGGAGCCAAGCCCTATGATCTACGAGATCTTAACCATCATCCCAGCTAAGTTCGCAGACACGGAAATCGAAGCCGTTTCCGAGCGAATCGCCAAGCAAATCGAAGCTGCTGGCGGCAAAATTGAGAAAACCGAGAACCTCGGCAAACTCAAGCTGGCCTACGCCATTAACCATGTTCGTTACGGTACTTATGTCCTTTTCTACATCGAAGCCGCACAGGAAATCATGGCCAAGGTAGACCAGGGTCTGCGTTTGGCCGACGAAGTCCTCCGCCACATGATCGTGGTCCATCCAAAAGGTATGCCTCGCCACACACCTCGCCCAACCTCCTATGTTCCACCACTTAACGCTGAAGGTCGCCGTTCCAGCGAAAAGGGTGACGACAAGCCAGCCCGCCATGCCGAAGTAGCTGCCAAAATTGAGGAAAAACCACTTTCTACTAAGGATTTGGACAAGAAGCTCGATGAAATCCTAGATAGTGATATCATGAAGAGCATCTAATAGCTTTTCATCTATGGCCAACTCATTAAACAAAGCCACGCTCATCGGTAACCTTACCCGTGACCCAGAACTCCGCAAAACTGCCGGCGGCCAGTCCGTTACCTCCTTCAGCATTGCCACCAACCGTGTCTTCACTACGGCCGCTGGCGAAAAGAAGGACCAAGCCGACTACCACAACATCGTCGCCTGGGGTCGTTTGGCAGAAATCTGCGCCCAGTACCTAACCAAAGGCAAGAAGGTCTATGTTGACGGCCGCATCCAAAGCCGTGAATGGGAAGGCCAGGACGGCGTTAAGCGTTACCGCACAGAGATCGTCGCCGAGAACCTCATCATGCTCGACCGGCCAAGTGCTGGCCAAGGCGGAGGTTCCTACCAGAAGGCCGAAGGCAGCAGTTCAGTCCCACAAATGGACGACGCTCCACTCCCACCCGCCGAAGATGAAATTAAATTAGAAGATATTCCTTTCTAGACTCTTATGCCTAAAATGCAACAATCAACAAATGGCGCCCGTCACTGCCCATTCTGCGTGCAGAAGGACCTCGTCATTGACTACAAGAACACAGATCTCTTACGCCGTTTCCTCTCTTCCTTTGCCAAGATCGTTCCTCGCAAGCGCTCCGGCCTTTGCTCTGGTCACCAACGCGAAGTCGGTAACGAAATCAAGCGTTCCCGTATCATGGCCATGTTGCCATTTGTCCAGGAATAAATCGACACCAGCAAGACGGGGCTTACAAGCTCCGTTTTTGCATAAAGCCAGCCTATGATGTCTCGTGAAGATGCCTTATTACGCGCTAAAATGTGGAACGACATGTTCGCCTATCTCCGCGACTTCTTTGCCAAGCGCGAGTACCTCGAAGTTCAAACCCCACTTGCCGTTGGGAGTCCCGACCTCTCGCCAAACCTTTTTCCGGTCGCTATTGACCTAAATGTCCTCGGCCGTGGCCCGGTCCGTGCCGCCCTCATCACCAGCCCCGAGTTTTCAATGAAAAAACTTCTTGGTTCAGGCCTCGATAAAATCTTCACCATCACCCCAGTCTTCCGCAATGTTGAGGAGCTTGGTGGCGACCATTCCATCGAATTCACAATGCTCGAGTGGTACCAGCAACACGCCGACTATCACGCCCTCATGACTGAAACCGAGGAACTCATCAACGGCTACCTCGGCTGGATTGGCACTTGGCCGCGTTTCAGCTTCGTCAAACTTCTCGCCGAGTGGACAGGGGAGACGAGTAGTGACACTTTTAACCACTTCATCCTGCCAGACCTAATGAAAAAACACGACAAGTTCATGGTCATGGAGTTCCCAGTCGCCGAGGCCGCGCTTGCCCGCAAAACCCCAGATGGCCTAGCTGCCGAACGCTTCGAGGCCTACGCTTACGGCATGGAATTATGCAACGGCTTCACAGAATTAGTCGACGCTAGCGAGCAACGCGCTCGTTTTCTCATTGAACAGACAGAACGCCAAGCCCTCGGCAAAGAAGTCTTTCCCATTGACGAAGACCTGCTTTCTCGGCTATCCTCCGTGGCATCACCAACCTTTGGTAACGCGCTTGGCATCGACCGCTTAGTCATGCTAAAAGCCGGCACCCAAAGCATCGACTCTATCCATTTATTCCCACCATCAGAGCGTTTTCGCTAGAAATCTATGGCATCTCCAAACGACATCCGCAAAGGCACAGTTTTGAACTACGAAAACGACCTTTGGGTCTGCGTCGGCTTCCAACGCGTTAGCCCAGGCAAAGGCAGTTCGTTTGTTCGTACTCGTATGAAGTCGCTCAGCTCGGGCAAGGTTGTGGAAAACAACTTCAAGGCCGCCGAAAGCGTCACCTTTGAGCAAGTCGGCTTCAAAAAAATGCAGTACATTTTCAGCGACGAATATACCCTCACCTTCATGGACGGCCACACCTACGAACAGGTTGCCATCGGTCGCGATGTTGTGAGCGACGACGCTAAATTCCTCAAAGAAGGCTTGGATGTCACCATCATCATGCACGGCGAAAAAGCCATCAGCATGGAACTCCCAATCAAAATTGAATACATCATCACCCAAACAGACACCGCCGTTAAGGGCGACACCGCTTCCGGCAATGTCCTCAAAGACGCCACCATGGACAACGGCCTCATGGTCCGCGTCCCAATTTTTGTCAAAGAAGGCGACCACATCCTAGTCTCCACAGAAACCGGTGACTATGTGGAAAGAGTAGCCAAGTAACAAAAATCCCGCTCTCGCGAGTGGGATTTTTGTTATACACACTTATCCCCACCCAAATTTGCCAAGCAAAACATAATCCGTTGTAATGGGAGCATCATTCCTAATCTTTCATCTATGACCTCCACCAACCAAAAAGAAGAAGACGAAGACGACGGCTGCCCAATTTGCGTCGCCCAGCGTGAAGCGGATAAGACTGGCGTCCCTCTCACCTCTACCAAACTTCAAGCTCTCATGGCGGAAGTCAACCGTCAGCAGGCGCTGAATGGTAAATAATTTATCCCCACTCCCACCTTGCCTAAAACGCTGGGGGGGGGTGGATAATATGCAGAGATAATTATATTTCTATGGAACCAGGGCAAAGAACTGACAAAGGAGAGGGAAAGATGCACGACCTCGCAAAATCGCCAGAACAGGAAAAGGCTCAGGAGTTAGCTAATTTATTAAGATCAGCAGAAGGAACCATCGGCGCTCAGGAACTCAAGCAACTCATCGGTGAACAGCGAATAGTCAAAGGAGAAACTATTACAATAGCCGTCTATACTCTTCATGAAACCACTAGCTATTCAACAGATCGCAAAACAGGTCTCAGGAATGTGATTCATGACACAAATACGATCGAACACAATTACGCTGAACTAACTCTCGACAATGGTGGCGCTATTTTCGCTGTAGCCATTCCAATTAAGAGCTTGTTTAGCGGTCTTGCCATGCTAACTGGTGTTCAAATGAATGGTCGGGAAGAATGGATTTATTCCTACGACGGCCAGTCAACAGTCAAAGTTATCCATATCACTAATGATAGTCAAAAGGGTCGTACGGAACAGGAAGTGACAATTGCGGAAGACGATAAACAGCTTGCCCTCAACGATTTGCGTACCCAATTAAAACAGGCTCTTCCCTGGTCACCGGAGCAGGGAGTAGGCGAGGGTTCAATAAAAATAGTTGAATATGTCGCGTGAGGCGGAGGCAGCCCCAGAGCTGCCACATGAGGTAATTGCGTCGCGAGAAACACCGCGTAAAACAGTCTGGCCTGGGTTAGAGAGTTTTGCGGTTCGTCAGGCGGCATCTCTGGCAAAAAATGAAGAAGCTGTAAAACTTGCCAATGCCAGATACATGCTGGAACGAGCAGCAGAAGAAAAGCTCCGTGATAGCCAGGTAGAGCGCGAGAAGCAACCAATGTCGGTTCGTCTCGGTTTTGATAAAGAAAAACTAAAAAAAGTAGTTGAAAATTTTTTGAAAAATGCGGAAAAATCACATTATGAAGCGTCAGAAATAGCGGCTAAACGAAAGGACCTAGATTCTCTAATAGAATGTGTCGAAAAGTTACCGGATAATTTAACTTTCCAACCAGGCATCACTCTTATCGTCGGCGACAATGGATCTGGCAAATCAACCATCGCTCACGCTTTATATTACGCGATGCGCTATCAGAGTCTTTTAGACTCCGGTAAGTCAGCAGATTATGCTTTTGAGTGCATATACGCACCGAGGTCTTCGCGTTTTGAAGTATCGGAATTGGCCAGAGCCGGAATTGCTCCATTGCTAGCCCAGTCCATGCACCTTGAGCAAAAAGGCATCAGTGAGTACGGTCAGATTGATTATCACGATCTCACCAGAGTCGCAGGCATGGATCAGTCAATTGATTTCATTGATGATTTCGGTGAAAGTCGCAGTCAAGGTACAGATAGGCTACTTAATAACCTCGATCTACATCAATCGAATAGGCAGACCGTAGACAAAACTTTTACAGAACTTAAAGATAATGCCAAGCGTCATCCCACACAGCGGCGCGTGATATTTGTTGATGAACCAGAAATAGGCGCTAGTCCTAGGCGTCAAATGAAACTCGCAGAGGAGTTACAGTCATTAGTCAATCCAGGCTCGATTGAAATCGTCCCCACCAATAGCCTTGCTTTATTTAACAATCAAAACATTCCCAGAATCGATCTTGATTATCCAGAGCGCGGCATTCATTTACCAAGTGATTATCAGGAATAGTTGATCATCCACAGATAAAACAAAAAGAAGAGACCAGGCTCTTCTGGGGGAAGAACACCGGTCAGGGGAGGGGATTGCTGGCGGTCAGCGGCGGGCGCGTCTCTTGGTGTACCTGGCACGGCGACTAGCCATGCGGCCACCATTTCGGCGTTCGTGCAGTACGGTGTTCTTGTGGGCGTTAACAGCGCGGTGGACATGCCTGCGCAGCTGGCCGTCGGTCATGTACTCGCTCAAGTAGGCGGTTGCTCGCCAGACTCGACGCAGCACTCGTTGCCGTAGTCGCTTTCCAGGCTTGAACACGCCATCTTCTGGCAATCCAGGCCCTTCTGCTTGTCTGTATCCTACTGGCGTTGGCCGCTCGACTTTGGGAAAGTCGATGGTACGACCAAGCTTTGTAGGCTTGCTACTGTGAACTGGTTTACCCGTTTTTGCGAATATTATCTCCTCGTGTTGTGTCCTGGTGAGTGGTTGGGCAGCCATGACGGCCTCCTTGGGGTTGAAGGGAACACGCTGACTAGTCGCTGTGCTGCACGCTTGACTCCTGTGGTTGAGTATTGAAAAATCTAGCTCGGGAATTAAACCAAGAATAGCCAAAAAAGTCAATCCACCAGCCCACCAAACAGAAATCCCCCCACTCGATCGCTCGAGCGGGGGAATTAGGTGTTGGCTTTGGTGCTAACCTACCTTTAGCTCTCGTAGTGGCAAATCGACTAGGTCCCAGATCATTCCTGCTCAGTTCGAAAACTCTCTTATCAAAATTAAGAACAGCACCAGTTACGACGCCGTTCACGGGACTCTCTTCAGCACGAGGGCTGGTTGGTGACGGGTAAAAAAACTGTCGATAAACTTCAGGCCGGCCGTCCAGCAAATGCGGTTCCAGTAGATGGTTCGTATGCCCGAGCGGCCTCGGCTTCCACTAAATACGCCTCCCCAAAAGCACAGCTCAAACGCTCGCCATTGTCGCGGCAGCTTGCCTTGTTCCTCCAAGCATTGCTCAAGCGCCGCGGCTCCCAGCACTCTCTGCTCGGTCAGTTCATGGTAAACATTCACGCCCACCATACAAACTCTTTCTTGTTCACTGGGGCAATACAGTTGCCAAAGTGCTGGGTCGACAATCACTCGCCCTACAACCGCCCGCGGCAGCTGCCTTTCCTGTTTGTACTCTAACTTCATGCTCATTCTGCCTCCTGCTCAGGCGTGGGGAATATAGCCTATAAATCGCCTGCTGAATAGCCATTCGCCCCTCCTCCCAAAATTTGCTACAATACCATTGTTATGGCGAAAAAGAACAAAAAGCGCAGAAGTGAACGCAATGACGAGCCAATGGTCAGCGACGATGTGCGGGAAAGCATAGTAGCCATCGGCCTAATCGCCGTGGGTGCCATTCTCTTATTGTCGTTCTTTGGTTTGGCTGGCAATGTCGGCAAAACGGTCGACGGCGTGTTGGCCCAAATGATCGGCCTCGCTCGCGTCATTATCCCTATTCTCTTCTTTGGCATCGGCGCCACCATCGTGCTTGGTGATCGCCGCTTTTTAAGCGTCAAAAATATCATCTGTCTTGGCCTGTTCCTGCTCACCCTCGACGGCCTAATGAACATTGTTTTCGCTCACGGCGTAACGGATCTCACCATTGTTGCCAAATATGGTGGCCAGCTCGGTCTACTCGGTTCTATCAGTTTGGTTAGTGCCACAGGATATGTCGGCGCCCTCACCATCATGGCCGCAATTTTCCTAATTTCTGTTATCATTCTTCTCAACACCTCACTTAAAACATTACTCTCACCACTAACAGGTGCCCTCAATCTCCTTCGTGGTAAATCTGGCACCAATGTTGAGGCTGAGGGGGCTTTAGACGATGACGGCGTACCGTTTGCTGAACGCGAGGAAGAGCTAGTCGAACCAACCGAAGAAGAAATCGAGGCGGAGGAAAAAGCTATCAAATCAGTTGGCAGTGATGACGAAGACGCCGCCTACATCGCCCCAGCTGAACAAGTAATGACTAGCAGCCAGCACCGCAAAATCGACATGCCTTTTGACCTCCTAGACGACCGCAGTTCCGACGCCAAAGCCGGCGATGTCGAGCGTGGTAAAGACATCATTGTGAAAACCTTCGGCCAGTTCGGCATTCCAGTCGAGGTCATGGATGTCAAAGTCGGCCCGACCGTCACCCAGTACGCCATCAAACCAAGCAACGGCGTCAAGCTCGCCCGCATCGTCGCCCTCCAAAACGACCTCGCCCTCGCCTTGGCCGCCCACCCAATCCGTATTGAAGCGCCAATCCCTGGCCGTTCACTCGTCGGCATCGAAGTTCCAAACCAAACCATCGGCAAGGTTTGTTTGCGTGAGTTGCTCGAATCAAAAGAATTCACCAACCGTAAAACCAGTTTCACCGTGCCAATCGGCAAGGACATTTCTGGTACCACCCAACTTCTCGCCGTGGAGCGCACGCCACACATGTTGGTTGCTGGTGCCACCGGCAGCGGTAAGTCCGTCTGCTTAAACACCATTATCATCTCATTGCTCTACCAAAATGGCCCTGACGACCTCAAAATCATCATGGTAGATCCAAAACGAGTTGAGCTCGGCGTCTACACCGGCATTCCTCATCTCCTCGTGCCACCAATCGTCAAAGCCGACGAAGCTATTAACGCCCTCAAATGGGCTGTCCGCGAAATGGAACGCCGCCTTGACCACCTAGCCAAGTTTAAGGCTCGCGACATCGACTCCTACAACTCCAAAGCCAAGGAAAAAATGCCTCGTATCATCATTGTCATCGACGAGTTGGCAGATTTGATGAGCCAAAACAAACGCGATGTGGAAGCAGTCATTGTGCGTATCGCTCAAATGTCTCGTGCCGCCGGCATTCACCTTATTCTTGCCACCCAACGCCCGTCCGTGGATGTTATTACTGGTACAATTAAAGCTAACATCCCAACTCGTCTAGCCTTTGCCGTTGCCTCGGGAGTAGATAGCAAAACTATCATCGACATCGGTGGCGCCGAAAAATTGCTCGGTCGCGGCGATATGTTATTGTCGACGCCAGACACCAGCAAACCTCGCCGTATGCAAGGCGCGTTCCTCTCAGAAAAAGAAATTGAACGCATCGTCAAATTCTTGAAAGACGAGAACCCGCCAGATTACAACTATCAAATAACCGAAGGCGCCACGAGCAACGGTTTATCCGTTAACGCCGAAGATCAAGACGACCTCTTGGAGGAAGCTATCAACATTATCATTGAAAGCGGTAAGGCCTCCACCAGCTATCTCCAACGCCGGATGAAGGTTGGTTACTCAAGAGCCGCCCGCATGATCGACTTAATGCAGCAAATGGGCGTCGTCAGTGCTGGCGACGGTGCCAAGCCGCGCGACATCCTGGTCACCGAATGGCCTCCAGTCAGCCAGCGCCCACCATCACAATTCGCCGCCGTCAACCCTTCACTTCGCAACCCTCCCCCAGCCATGGGGGAGATGGAGGGGGCTATTACCGAGTCAGAGGAAGACGAAGATGAAGACGAAGAACTTCTCGCCAATCTTGATATTGATGCCGAAGCGGAAGAAGATTTAACCGCCAGGGGCTAGCCTATGGTCTTCGTCATGCGTAAACTAGATCGAGTCCCCCAAACTCTCGGCACCAAGCTGCGTGCTTTGCGACGCGGTCAAGCAGTTACGCTCGGCGACATCGAACGCGAAACTCACATTCAACGCGCCTATCTCGACGCCCTCGAGCACGGCAATTACGCGGCACTCCCAGAACCTATCTATACCCGCAATTTCATCCGTGCCTATGCCCGTACCTTGGACGCCGATGAAAAGTATTTCCTAGAACTTTATGACGAGGAATGCGGCCGCTGCGACCTTCTTGACCCTGCTCGCCTGCCACGGCAACGCGTTAAGCGCGGTTCATTCTTCAACCTGCCACGAGCTGTCACGGTTGGCCTAATGTGCGCCTTCGCTTTTATAGTTATTGGCTACTTCGGTTGGCAATGGCAAGCAATGCTGCACTCTCCAGTCGTCGTCATCGACTCCCCGGGTGACGGCCTGGCTACAAATTCGGCACTCATGCCGGTGTCTGGCAGAATTACCTCAGGCGAAGCAACCCTCACCATAAACGGCGAACCTGTCATCGTGAATACGGATAACTCATTCGCCACCATGGTAGATCTAGAACGCGGCTTAAATATAATCACCATCGAAGCCAAGCGTCGCTACTCACATTCAGCCCGTATTTACAGACGGATTATCTTTGAGCCATATTCATCCACAGTTAGCCTTGCACAATAATTTGGAGAATGTAGTAGAATGGTAGAGGAGAGGACATAGTAGAGTCCTCTTTTGTTTTCTAGGACGACCCAACCTAATCTCCCAACTTTTATTTCTACCCAAATATTTTTGTATGGCCAAAGACGCAACAGCTGCTCGCCTTGCTGCGGCAACGAGCGCAATCTCCCAAATTAAACAACGCTTCGGCGAAGGCTCAATCATGCGCCTTGGTGAAGCCCGGCACACCACGGTGGATGTTATTCCCACCGGTTGCCTATCTCTCGACCTCGCCCTCGGCGTTGGTGGCGTACCTCGTGGCCGCATTATCGAAATCTACGGCCCAGAATCCTCCGGTAAAACTACGCTTGCTAACCACATCGTGGCCGAAGTCCAAAAGATGGGAGGCATCGCTGCCTACATCGACGCCGAACATGCCATGGATCCCGAGTACGCCAAAAAAATCGGCGTCAACATCGACGAACTCTTCCTTTCGCAACCAGACAACGGCGAGCAAGCACTCGACATCGTAGAAACCCTCGTCCGTTCTTCCGCCATGGATGTCATTGTCATCGACTCTGTGGCAGCGCTAACTCCAAAGGCAGAAATTGAAGGCGACATGGGCGACTCTCACATGGGCTTGCAAGCCAGGTTAATGAGCCAAGCACTCCGCAAGCTCACCGCCATTGTTGCCAAGAGTGGTTGCGTTGTCATCTTCATTAACCAGATTCGCATGAAGATTGGAGTAATGTTTGGTAATCCAGAAACTACCACCGGCGGTAACGCACTCAAGTTCTACGCCTCACTTCGTATTGAAGTTCGTCGCAGTGCACAAATCAAACAGGGAGAAAAAATAGTTGGCAATCGTGTCAAAGCAAAAATTGTCAAAAATAAAGTGGCACCTCCGTTCCGCACCTGTGAATTCGACATCATGTACAACGAAGGTATCAGTATCGCTGGCGACATGGTAGATCTCGGAGTAGAAATCGGCACTGTAGAAAAACGAGGCAACAGTTATCTCTTCGGTGAAGAGAAGATGGGTGTCGGTCGGGAAGTCGCCAAGCAATATTTGCGCGACCATCCAGACACGCTCGCCAAAGTTCGGGTCGTTACCTGGGACAAGGCACAATCAGTCGATCTCGGCACCGTCCTCAAAAAAGCCTCCAGCAAACCCGCCGACGACGGCACTCCCTCCAACGAGTAACTCACCCTAACGAGCCAACTAACGAGCCGACCCCAGAGGTAGACCCCGTCTTCCTCTGTGGTCAACAGTATAACGAGAGAATAGCTGTGAGTTGTGTAGTATGATAAAATCTCTATATAAAACTTATTTTCCATAAAGTAATTATATGCCTACAGAAAACGAGGGACACCCAGCGCAAAATAATAAATCAGAAATCAAAGAACCAACTGTCGAGAATGGCCTAAAATCCAGTGCTAGACATATAGTGGAGATGATCGGAGATATTGCACGAACGAGAGCTTCATTTGATAAAATTGCTGAAACAGGCAGTATGCATGGAGGCATCACTCCTGATGGTCGACCTATTCATGATTTTATCGTCAAAGCACGAGAGACTCTTGGAGAGAAACAAAAAGCACTATCGGAAATTATTGGAAGCAATGCTGATTTGAGGAGAATCGCTAGCGCTGCTGGAGATATTGAATATACAGGGGATTCAAATGATAGATTTCTTGATATGTGCAGTAGGAATGGAGGCATCACTCCTGATGGTCGGCCAATGCGCGATACAGCAGTACGCCTGGCCGAAAAATTATTAGTTATGGAACAGGAGCTGCAGGATATGATAAATAAACTAAATTAGTTCTAACGGTCAAAAAAGCGAGGATTTTCCTAGCTTTTTGCATACAGAGGTTGACTATTCACACAAAACAAGCTATAATACCAGGTCGACAAAACCCAGTCGGCCTCACACCAACACCCTCAGGAGACCTCATGGACAAGTTTATCGCAAATGTTCTCGACCTCTTCGTGAACAACCCCTGGAGCATACTCATCCTCGCCGTCGTGGCCTTCGGTTGCTTCTATTGGAGGTATCAGGAGGTCGTTCATGGCGAGTTTCCGTACTACTCCTTGTCGCCCAACTAGGACGAGCCGACCCCAATCAAACTCCCACCCGACAGACGCCCCTCATGGCCGTCGTGTCGGGTGTTCTGTTTTTAAGACACTTTCAACACCCAGTGTCGGTCAACCCCCGGGGTTGATTATGAAGAAAAAATAGTTTATAGTAACTCCACTCCTCGCCTTACATTGCGGGGTAAACCGTGATCTCGTCATACTACTGTCTGAACACCTGGGCGGCGTCTGTCGCTAGGAATCTCTCTCTCCTTGTTCTCGCGCAATAGCCTGACCTCTCGTATCGCTGTGTTTACCTTGCATTGCCAGCCGAGGAGTTTTGTGTTAATTTATCACCTCGATTTCGCCCCATTCCGAGGCTATCGAGCACTGGAGTCACCATGCCCACCATCACCGATTGTTATACCGTAGCTATCGCCTTCATCGGCGGTCTCGAGCTCAAACCAATGGAAATCCTCCCACAGGTGGGGATTGACCGCGCTCGCTCCAGCTCTACCGGGCTAGCCTTGAACCTCGTGCTAGCACACGGTGCCGCAGCCGACAACCACACACTCCACCCATTCGATCTGCTACCAGTCGAGGCCGAGGCCGAACTCGCAACTCCTGGTCAGCTGCGCTTTCGTCGCAAGATGGGGCGTCAGGTCGAGGCCAGGCTCCAGCTCGGCCAGCATTACCGCTTTCTTCACCTCAAGCAGGTCGACGCCGACCGCTACTTCATCTGGCACTAGCCTTTCTCTCCTCCCTCCCTCCTGATCGGGCTCCTCACGGTGCCCGATCCTATCGTTTTGCAGTTTTTATCACATACTCCCGTAAAAATAAAACCACCCCTCATTTCTGAGAGGCGGTAGGTAGTCCCACTGTACAACGAGGAATACTCGCTCGACAGTGGGACTCTTGGCAGCTACATCGCTCCGGCGATGTACGACTGCAGATTTTCCGCAACATTGATGAGAACTCGCAACTCACCGGCACTGATGCCAATGATTTCCACGAGCTTCTCCGTCTCCGTCACCTCAATCTGCCGGATTCGTTCACGCGTCAGGTCATATCGTTCGCCCACCTCCTCAAGTGTGAGAACATGCCGACCAAACAAGCCGAACCGCAAAGTCATCACCTCAGCCGAACGCGGTTTGAGTGAGGCGACGAAACTCTCGGCTCCATCAATCACCACTCGCAGTAGTGCTAGCTGCTGCTTTGCCTCAATCACATTGTCGGGTCGCGGACGACCTTGAGGCAACATGTCGTGGAGAGTGCGGTGTGAAACGTCCAACTCTTCATCGAGATTGGCCGGTGCACCTAGGCCAATGTAGTCAAGCGCAGTCCCCAATTGCTTGAGCGTCAACCGCCTCTTCACCAGACCCTGCTTGAAGTTATCGCACATGATCTGGTAAACCTCATGTCGTGTCGGTTCGCGGCTAAGCTTTTTCTCGGCCAAGTACCACGCCCCACGAGCGCAGTTCATGTTCTCAACCACATGTACTGGTATGCGTCCTGATCCTTCATCCTGATCGGCAATCGCTCGGGTAATCCCCTGACGAATCCAATGCACGGCGTAGGTTGAGAACTTCGTACCCCGCTCCGGCTCAAACTTCTGGGCTGCCGTCATCAGCCCAATGTTGCCCTCCTGCACCAGGTCGTTCAAGGCTAGGCCCGCCTTTTTACCCTTATGGATATAGTGGAAGGCCATGCTGACCACCAGCATCAGGTTGCGGCGAACCAACTCTTCGTAGAGTTGGTTCTTCTGATCTGGCCTGGCCCTTACCATCATTGTGAAGAAGTCACGCTCCTCTGCTGCGCTGAAGTGCGGCAGTCGTTTCACTTCTTTGATGTAGGTGACGAAGTGATCCTTTGCCCAGGATCCCTGTCCATCTTCTGCCTGACTTTTGAGATATGACATTCTAACTCCCGGTATTGGTGAAGTGTTTGCTAATGGCGACATTGGCTGCTGCCAATTGTGCTTTTTTTTGAGAACGACCGAAGCCAAGTCCCATGATCTGGCCTTCAATCACTACCTTGCACTCGAACTGCTGCTTGTCTCCCTCTCCAGTAAGCACACAGTCGTAGACTGGGAGACTCCCGTACTTGGCCTGGGTAATCTCCTGCAGACGACTCTTCGGATCGTTGAACGATGGCAGGCCGGCACGCAACATATCTCGAAGACGGCGTAGAATCAAGTGGTCGACGAGCAGCCTTGCCGCACCAAGTCCCTGGTCCTTATAGACCGCCCCGATCAGTGCCTCCAATGCTCGCGCCGCCCGCATGTGCGCACCAGCATAATTTTGTGCTTCGCCGTTCGACAGTAGCACGAAGCGTGGCAAACCGCAGTCAATCGATACTTCCGCTAGGAAGTAGTTATTGACTAGGTTGTTGTAGATCTGAGTCATCACGCCTTCATCGAACTGTGAGTACTCATCATACAGGAAGTCCTTCACAATGAGGCCGAGCACCTGGTCGCCCAGGAACTCCAACCTTTCATTGTGCGGTTGCGACCAAGTTGGGTGCTCATTGACGAACGAGCGGTGCGTAAGCGCCACGCGCAGCAGTAACGGATTTCTGAATTCCAGCTCCAGCTGATCAATCAGCGGTTTCAGGTTTAGCGGATTATGCATTTTTTTCTCCTGATAAGTTTGTGTTTAGCGGAATAGTGACTCGTGGTGATCTACACAGTCGATTTGTATCTTCATATAGCGTGCATCTTCAGCCGACGCACAAATCACACAATGACGCGATGGCCGTTCCCTCTGTGAGCGAAGATGTGTGAGCATAATCACTCTCGGATCGAGTACGAACCTCTCAATATGAGCTGGCTCAAGTGGCATCGTCAGTCGGAAGTCCTGCACAATGTCATACCGCACGCCGTCGTACATAACTGGCTCACAGTAGTGCTGGTACAATCGTTCCAGCCACACCTCCTGCGGAATCACCGGCGGTTTACTTGGCCTGGGCAGCATCGGGCGAGGCTTGTCCATGAGGACACAATGTGACAAGAGAATCCGTTTCGGACTCTTATACGCATTGCGTGCCCACTTCCAGTACCAGCCATCTTGAGCAAATGGCGGCACACTCGGCTGCTGCTGGAGCGGTACAGTCGCCCGCACCAACACCAACGGTTTGATCGGTTCAGGCTTCATCGCCCCCACTACCGGTGGTCGCACCATGTGCTCAACCCGGCGCAGCAAGTCTGCGACGTCGACCATTTTTGCAGCCGCTGCCTGTCGACCACTCACATATTCACCCGCATTCGACTTAAGTAGAGCCAGGTGGCAACTGTTGCACAGCATTCCGTGAGTTGATCGTGCTTTCCAGCACTTCACGCACCACTTTTTGCTGATGGCCAGTTGCAAACACGGCTCGCACAGGCCAAACATGTGGTTGGTACTTGGTGCCTTGTCACATGTCTCGCATAGTCGTGATGGCGCGTCACAACCGGCACAGGCCTTTTGACCTTGTTCAGACGCACACAGCGTCGTCGGGATGTTGTCGCGCAGCAGTCGGCAGTAAACGGAAGAGTTGTTTCTCATTAGATCTCCTTAGTTTGGGGTTAAATTGTGAAAGACCAAAGAAAAGACTAGCAAAATATACGACTTTAGTCAACACTTCGCACCCCGAGCCTTGGCCGTATGAGCGGTTTGACGCACCCTCGTAAGTCTGCTATAATCGCGACCAATCGGCTCCAGAGTCTCAAAAAGACTTTGCACCGCCTCTGTTCAAGCCCCACCAGCCCGTGGGTTGCCTAACAGAATTGTTCAATTATTAGCCTCGTTTCTGGTGTTTTATTCCCACCATCAGGCTGCTGCTCCAAGCGTCGCAAGCGCTGCCGTGGCCGCCGATTACAACGAGATCGTCAACTAGTCAGCCGCCTGGTACCAACCAGGCGATTTTCGCGTTCAACCCGGTAATTTTTCACACTTTATGGCCAAAGCAAAAGTGACAGCGCAAGTCCAGGTTGCCCAAATAGGTGCCAAAAGCACTCCCCGCAAGTATTTTACACCGCTCCGCGATGCCATGGATTTGCCAAATCTCATTGAGATGCAAATGGCTTCTTATGCTTGGTTCATAAAAACCGGCATTCGTGAGCTTTTTGGCGAAATTTCCCCAATTAAGGACTTTATTGGCCGTGATCTCGAGCTCACCCTCGGCGACTATTACCTCGACGAAGCTAAGTTCGACGAAGTGACCTCCAAGCTCAAAAATGTTACCTACGAAGCCCCTTTGCGCGTCAAAGCCCGCCTCAAGAACTTGCGTACTGAGGAAGTCAAAGAGCAGGAAATCTACCTGGGCGACCTACCAGTCATGACCCCTCGTGGTACTTACATCATCAACGGCGTCGAGCGCGTCATTGTTTCCCAGCTCGTCCGTTCCGCTGGTGCCTTCTTCAGCGCCGAAGTCTTGCGTGGTCGCCGCTATTACGGTGCCAAAATCATCCCTAACCGTGGTGCCTGGTTAGAATTTGAAACCGACGCTAAGAATGTTATTTGGGTCAAGATTGATCGCAAACGGAAAGTCGCAATTACCGCCTTGCTCCGCGCTTTCGGCTGTTCTACAAACGAAGAAATCATTCCACTCTTTGCCGACATCGACACCCACCCAACCAACCGTTATATCGAAGCCACTCTCGCCAAGGACATTTCAACCAACGAAGACGAAGGCTTGCGCGAGGTTTACAAGCGCATTCGTCCAGGCGACCTCGCCACCGTGGACAACGCTCGTCAGCTTATTCACGCCATGTTCTTCAATTTTGACAGGTACGACATGGGCGCCGTTGGTCGCTACAAATTTAACCTCCGTTTCGGCTTTAACACAGAGCCTGCTGTCGTTACTCCAGAAGAGAAGCGTATTCTCACCAAAGACGACCTTGTTTCCATCGTTCGCGAAATCATCCGCCTCAACATTACTCAGGACGAACCAGACGATGTTGATCATTTGGGTAACCGCCGCATCCGTTCCGTCGGCGAGCTTATTCAGCAGCGCTTCCGCGTTGGTCTTGCTCGCATGGAACGCATCGTCCGTGACCGCATGTCAACCCAAGACATCGAGTCATTAACCCCAGCCAAGCTCATCAACGCTCGTCCAGTTATTGGTGCGACCCGCGAGTTCTTCATGTCCTCACAGCTCTCCCAGTTCATGGATCAAACCAATCCTCTGGCGGAGCTTGAACACAAGCGCCGTCTCTCAGCCATGGGCCCAGGTGGTCTTAGCCGCGAACGCGCTGGCTTCGAAGTCCGCGATGTGCACCAAACTCACTACGGTCGTATCTGTCCTATCGCCACGCCTGAAGGTCCAAACATCGGTCTTGTTGGTCACTTGGCTAGCTATGCCAAGGTCAACGACTACGGCTTTATTGAAACACCCTACCGCTTGGTGGAGAATATCAAAGGTCGCGTCAAAGTCACCAACAACATAGTTTATGTTTCCGCCTTCACAGAAGAGAAGGCTGTTACTTGTCCGGCCACCGTCCCAATGGATGAAGAAGGCTTCATCACTGTGGAATATGTCGAAGCTCGCAAATTCGGTGAGCCTCGTCTCGTGCCAGTCACCGACATCACCTATGTCGATGTTTCAACCACCCAAATCGTTTCCATCGGTACTGCCCTCGTGCCTTTCCTTGAGCACGATGACGCCACGCGCGCCCTCATGGGTACGAACATGATGCGTCAGGCCGTGCCAACCATCCGTCCAGCAGCCCCAATCATCGGTACCGGTATGGAACGCCGTGCTGCTATTGACTCCGGCCATGTCATTGTTGCTTTGGAAAATGGTACCGTTATCAAAGCAGACGGTGGTCAAGTGGTCATCAACTACGAAGAGAAGGGTGAAGTCACCTACAAGCTCACCAAGTTCATGCGCAGCAACAACTCCACTGCCATCAACCAACGCCCAATCGTCATGCCAGGTGAAGTCGTCAAAAAGGGCGATGTTCTAGCCGACGGTCCGTCTGTCGACAAAGGCGAGCTAGCTCTCGGCCAAAACATGATGGTCGCCTTTATGAGCTGGGACGGCTACAACTACGACGACGCCGTTATTATTTCCGAGCGCGTAGTGCAGGACGACCGTTTCACTACAATCCACTTAGAGCATCTCACCATGGAAGTCCGTGACACAAAGCTCGGTCCAGAAATCGTTACTTCCGATATTCCCAATGTCTCCGAAGAAAAATTAAAGAACCTCGACGCCGAAGGTATCATTCGCGTTGGTGCCGAAGTTAAGTCAGGCGACATCCTGGTTGGTAAAATCACACCAAAGGGCGAAACTGAACTTTCGGCCGAAGAAAAATTGCTCCGTGCTATCTTCGGTGAAAAAGCTCGCGAAGTCCGCGACAGCTCACTCTACTTGGAGCATGGTCGCAAGGGCAAGGTGGTGGACATCAAAATCTTCACCCGCGAAGACGGCGACAACCTCCCACCAGGCGTCATGAAATCAATTCAAGTTACCGTCGCCGATCTCCGCAAATTGCAGGCTGGGGACAAAGTCGCTGGTCGCCACGGTAACAAAGGTGTCGTCAGCAAAGTCGTGCCAGTGGCGGATCTGCCATTCATGGAAAACGGTCGCGCCGTAGATGTCATTTTGACTCCACTCGGTGTTGTTAGCCGTATGAACCTGGGTCAGATTTTGGAAGTCCACCTTGGTTTAGCTGCTGTTCACCTGGGCTATAAGGTTGCTACCCCAGTCCTTTCTGGTATCAAACAAAGCGACATCCGCGCCGAGCTTGTGAAAGCAGGTTTTGACGAAACTGGTCAGGTCAAACTAATCGACGGTCGCACTGGTGAAGCCTTCCACCACAATGTTACGGTCGGCATCATGTACATGCTCAAGCTGAACCACATGGTGGAAGACAAAATGCACCAGCGTTCCATTGGCCCTTACTCACTCATCACTCAGCAGCCGCTCGGTGGTAAGGCACAGTTCGGTGGTCAGCGCTTTGGTGAAATGGAAGTCTGGGCGCTCGAAGCCTACGGTGCCGCTCACATGTTGCAAGAAATCCTCACTATCAAATCCGACGATGTTCCAGGTCGTGCCAAGGCTTACGAATCAATCATCAAGGGCGAAACAATCACCAAGGTCAACATTCCAGAGTCGTTCAATGTACTTGTTCGCGAGCTGAAGGGCTTGTGTCTCGATGTCGAACTCCTCAAGAACAACAAAAAGGTCGACTTCGCCGAAGACGCCCGTGAGACTCAAGTCTAAGCCTCGTCTATGTCAATGCAATTTGATACCCTCAAATCCACCGACTTCGACGCCATCCGCTTGCGCTTGGCCTCACCAGAAGTCATGCGTGAATGGTCCTACGGCGAGGTCAGCAAGCCAGAAACCATCAACTACCGCACTCAAAAGCCAGAAAAGCAAGGCCTGTTCGCGGAAGAAATCTTTGGCCCGTCCAAAGACTGGGAATGTTATTGCGGTAAGTATAAAAAAATCCGTTACAAGGGCATTGTCTGTGACAAGTGTGGCGTGGAAGTCACCCAAGCCTCGGTGCGCCGTGAACGCATGGGTCACATCGAACTCGCCGCCCCAGTTACTCACATTTGGTACCTCCGTGGCGTGCCAAGCAAGGTCGGCACTTTGCTCGACATGAGCGTACAACAGCTCGAAAAGGTCGTTTACTTTGCCAGCTTTATCGTTACGGATGTCAATGAAGAAGCTCGCGAACAAACTATTGAACAGGTTAAGGAAGAGTACAAGGCCAAGCGCAAGATGATTGAAGGCGAGAAAAAGCGCGATCTCGGCCGCTTGGAAGAAAAGCTCTCCAGCGACAAAAAGTCATTAGCCGTGGAAGTCAGTCGCCTCGATGAAATCGCCGACGCCAAACTCCTCGAACTTGAGTCAGACTTCGAGCAGGTAGACAAAGACCTGAAGGAAATCAAGCCATTCAAAGTTATCAGCGAGGCCACCTACCACGACTGGTCCATGCGTTATGGCCACATTTTCGACGCCGGCATTGGTGCCGAAGCGCTCTTAAAGATGCTGAATCGCATCAATGTTCCAGAATCCATCATCACCCTTACTAAAGAACTTGCGGAAACCTCGAGCAAAGCCAAGGCCGATCGCTATATGCGTCGCCTTAAGTTGCTCCACAGCCTTGAGAAGAACACCATCTCACCAGGCTGGATGATCCTCCGCGTCATTCCTGTCATTCCACCAGACTTGCGCCCAATGGTACCGCTTGATGGCGGCCGTTTTGCAACTTCCGACTTGAACGACCTGTATCGCCGTGTTATTAATCGCAACAATCGTTTGCGTCGTTTGCACAGCTTGAACGCTCCAGAAGTTATTAGCCGCAACGAGAAGCGTATGTTGCAGGAGGCCGTCGACGCCTTAATAGACAACAGCGCCCGCCAAAGCAAAACCGTTATCGCGGCCACCGGCAAGAAGCGTCAGCTCAAATCATTGGCCGACATTCTAAAAGGCAAGCAAGGTCGCTTCCGCCAAAACCTGCTCGGTAAGCGCATCGACTATTCAGGCCGTTCAGTTATTATTGTCGGTCCTCACCTCAAGCTGAACCAGTGCGGTATTCCAAAAAAGATGGCACTTGAACTCTTCCGCCCATTCGTCATCAGCAAGCTCATCAGCCGCGAGCATGTGCACAACATTCGCAGCGCCAACCGCTTCATTGAAGCCGACAGGCCGGAAGTTTGGGATATTCTGGAAGAAGTCACCAAGAAATCCTTCGTTCTCTTGAACCGTGCCCCAACCCTTCACCGTTTGGGTATTCAAGCCTTCCAGCCACAACTCATCGAAGGTAAGGCTGTTCAGGTTCACCCACTTGTTTGTGACGCTTACAACGCGGACTTCGACGGTGACCAAATGGCCGTCCATGTTCCGTTGACCGAAGAAGCTCAACGCGAAGCTGCGGAACTCATGCTTTCCACCCGCAACTTACTCAAGCCATCGTTTGGTGGCCCAGTTGCCAACCCAGGAAAGGACATCGCCTGGGCCTGCTACTACATGACCATGACGCTCGACCAACCAGACGAGAAGATTATCCGCTGCTTCGCGGACGAAATGGAAGCTATTTACGCCTACGAAAACGGTAACATCTTGCTCCAAACTTGGATCCGTTGCCGCGTCAAAGGTGTTCTTCTCACTACTACTGTCGGTCGTATCATCGTCAACCAAAAGTTCCCAGACCGCATTGGCTACCAGAACGAGCAGATGGGTAAAAAGTCGCTCGCCAACATTGTCCGCGATGTTTTGGAATACTACGGCAGCGAATTCACCGCCGTCTTGCTTGACGACCTCAAAGAGCTTGGCTTCAAATATGCCACTCTTTCTGGTTACTCCTGGGGTATGAAGGCCTTGCCAGACATTCCAGCCAAGCCAGCCCTGGTTGCGGAAGGAGACAAGCGTGTTCGTGAAATTGAAGACTTCTACGGCCAAGGCTTGCTCACCACGAGCGAGCGACACTCCCAAATCGTCAAGGTTTGGACAGAAATTAAGGATCGCGTTGCCGAAAGTGCCAAAGGTCTCCTGCCACTCGACTCCTCACCAAGTACCATGATCGAATCTGGTGCCCGTGGTAGCTGGACCCAGATGACCCAGATGATCGGTATGATCGGTATGAAAGCCTCGCCAAGCGGTGAGATTATCGAACTTCCAGTGAAGTCCTCGTTCAAAGAAGGTGTCTCCGTTCTCGAGTTCTTCATCTCAAGTCACGGTACTCGTAAGGGTCTGACCGACACCGCTCTCCGTACCGCCAACGCTGGTTACCTTACTCGCCGTTTGGTGGATGTAGCCCAAGATGTCGTGGTCCGCGAGGTTGATTGTATGGACAGCCAAGGTGTGGTTTTGACTCACACCGAGTCAGAAGAAATCGGTGAGCCATTACTCATCCGTATTCTCGGCCGCGTCGCCCTTTCTCCAATTGTCATTCCAGGCGAAAAGAAAGAACTTGTTGCTGCCGGCGAACTCATTACCGAAGAACATATCCGCTCTCTAAAAAAGAGCGAAAAAACTAACGGCCCATTGCCAGAAGCTCATGTTCGCTCCGTCATGACCTGCCGCATTCGTCGCGGTGTCTGTCAAAAATGTTACGGTTACGACCTCGCCTACAACAAGCTCTCCAAGCTCGGTGCCGCCGTCGGTATCATCGCCGCCCAGTCAATCGGTGAGCCTGGTACGCAGCTTACTATGCGTACTTTCCACACTGGAGGTGTCGCCGGTAAGGACATCACCCAAGGTTTGCCACGAGTCGAAGAATTGTTCGAGGCTCGTATCCCCAAGCGCAAAGCCATCATGACAGAAGTCGCTGGTATCGTCGAAATTGAAAAGTCAGAACGCGCCCTCACCCAGTCTGGTACTGGTAAGCAAATGCTCGACGCCACTCCAGGCCAGCGCGTCGTCAAAGTACAATTCGCTGGTTACGAGGAAAAAATCTTCCTCCTCGGCCGTGGTGCGAAAATCGCCGTCGCCGATGGCGCCCATGTCAAAAAGGGTGAAATCATGGCCACTAAGTCAACTGGCGAGGCCGTCAAAGCAGACATCGCAGGTACTGTTAAACTGGCCAAAACCTCACTTTCCATCACTCACGAAGCCACCAAGGTTCGCGAATATCTCATCCCACTTGGTTACACTCTCTTCGTGAAGGACGGTGACGAGGTCAAAGCTGGCGATGTCCTCACCGACGGTCACCTGGACCTACAAGCCCTCTTCAAGTTCCAGGGCAAGGACGCTGTGCAGAAGTATCTTTCAAAAGAAATCCAGTTCATCTACTCCTCACAAGGTCAGAAGCTCAACAACAAGCACATCGAAATCATCGTCAAGCAAATGTTCAGCCGCGTTCGCGTGCTCGACCCAGGTGATACGGACTTGTTGCCAGGCGAGATTGTAGAAAAGGCTTCGCTCTACGACGAGCAGGAAAAGGCAGGGAACGCTGGTGGCAAGCTAGCCCAATTCGAAGAGCTGTTCCTCGGTATCACCAAGGTTTCGCTCTCCACAGAATCTTGGCTCTCGAGTGCTTCCTTCCAAGAAACCGCCAAGGTACTCATCAATGCTTCCATGACTGGTAAGGTTGATCACTTGGCTGGCCTCAAGGAAAATGTCATCATCGGTCGCCTCATTCCAGCCGGCACAGGCTTCGGTGACAACGCCGTCTCCTTCGTGGAAGAAACCCGCCGCTTGAACAAGCGTGATGTACCCGTCATCGACGAACTCCCCATAACTACCCCCGATGACGCCGTCATCGCTCAGGAGGTGGTGGAGGGTGGCCCCAAGGTCGCCACCATGGTCGCGGACGACACGACACCTGTTGCGGATAAGAAGTAAACACCCGAACTACAAACGAGCCTGTCATGGGCTCGTTTGTGTTTTGTGGGCAGCTAGTCGATAACGTGCTATTCTCATCATACTTAATCCAAAATTTATGGGCTTTAAGGCTGAGGGTTCTGAATCACGTTTCACTGAGCCTAAAAGCTTTTCAGAAATCATCGAAAGAATTAAACAGAATCCCTACCTAAAATTTTTGCATGAATTAAATCCTGCAGAGCGCGATATTCTCGCAAACCGTATCAGCCAAAGTCATGGCGTAATAAATTTAGATGTTCATCCATATTATTTCGATTATGCTTTAAACGGTTCGGAGAGAGCAGCTATGCCAGTTAGAAATCAACAACGCTACGGAGCCATTAAACGAAACAAACAAAAACTCAGGTAACACAGCATATCTTATACCTACTCACTGGGGGAATCCCGAGCCTGACTTTTCCGACAGTCTCAAACCCGACCATTATCGTGGAATAGATATCGAAGAAGGGGAGCGTAACTGGACCCAGCTCGCTGCTTTATTCACCAAGCTAGGAGTGAAGGCAATAATTATTAGCGGTACAAGTTTAGAAGTCACAAAAGGCCAAGATGCAGATCCTGGTACTGCAGCTTATACTCAACAAAGAATACAAAAGGGCGCCAAGAATGTTGACTATACTTTGCAGGGCTGCGCTGGAGGCACCGCTCATTATCTTTCGGCAGCGGGCTTTGATATTCAAATCAGTGATAAGACTTTTCCAGATTCTATAGTTGAAATAGAGGCTTTAGAGCAGGGTAGCAAGCAGGCATAAATATGCCCCTAAACTCTAAACCCACCCGCATTCTCGGCCTCGACCCTGGTTACGGTCGCCTCGGTTATGGCATCATTGAGGGGAGTAAAGCCCTCGGGTTTGGGGTGATTACTACCAGCAAGGACCACACG
>JAGVNL010000038.1 GCA_020053275.1 bacterium | reverse complement strand
TGGCCACTTGGCAGGAGTGCTACGCTACATGAGCTGTCGCGTCGTTGGCTCGATTTTGCCGAAAGGTGAGGTCGAGCCTTTACATTTTGTTGAAATCTGTCATAATTACTCGACTAAAAAGAGCTTATGGCTTGTCTTAGCCAAGAAATTTCCATGTTGCGAGGAGTCGGGGCTATTAAGGCTCGAGACTTCGCACGATTGGGCATTAAAACGCTAGAAGAAGCGTTGTATGACTTTCCGTTTAGGTATGATGACTTGAGCAATGTGCTGCGTATTGTGGAGGTGCAGGCTGGCATGAAGGTTACGGTACAAGGCCGAATTAGCACGATTGAGAACAGGAAGAGTCATACTTCACGACGCATGATGGTGACGGAAGCGATTGTGGAAGATGGTAGTGGAACAATTAAGGCGACATGGTTTCACCAAGGATTTTTGACCAAGGTGTTGAAGCCAGGGATGATCGTTTCTTTGGCTGGTAAGGTGGACGACCGTTATGGTTTGGCGTTGGTGAACCCAGCTTATGAGGTGGTTGGTAAGTCGTCGACGACTAGTAACACTGGCCGTATTGTTCCGATTTATAGGTTGACTGGAGCGTTGACGCAGAAAGCACGGCGCTTGGTGGCGGAAAAGGCGATTGTTTGTGTGCCAGAGGTGGCTGAATGGATGCCGGAATATATTAAGACTGATTTGCGTTTGCAGCCAATTGGGGCGGCGTTACGCGAAATGCATTTCCCAGAGTCGACGGAGACTAAGGATAAAGCGATTTATAGATTGAAGTTTGATGAGTTTTTGTTGCATCAGTTGTTGCATGCCAAGTCACGACGCGACTTGCAAAAGCAAAAGGCACCAAAAATTGTTTTCCACGAAAAGGAGGTGAAGGCGGCGATTGCTGACTTGCCGTTTGTGTTGACTGGGGCGCAAAAGAAGGCAGTGTGGGCGATTATTAAGGATATGAACAGAACCGAACCGATGAACCGTTTGCTGGAAGGTGATGTTGGTAGCGGTAAGACGGCAGTGGCTGTACTTGTAGCGGTGAATGCGGCGGCTGAAGGCTGGCAAACTTCGATGTTGGCACCAACCGAGATTTTGGCGGAACAGCATGCTAAGACACTAGAGCGGTTGCTCGGTTCAAGGTTGCGGATTGCACTTTATACACGGACTAAGCGAAGAGTTCATGGTAAAGAGGTGACTAAGGAAGAATTGTTGAAGGCGCTACGAAATGGTGATATTGATTTGGTGGTTGGTACTCATGCGTTGTTGACTGAACAAGTGCTGTTTATGCGTTTGGGGTTGATAGTGGTAGACGAACAGCATAGGTTTGGTGTGAAGCAGAGGCAAGCGTTGAAGGATAAACAGGGTGATAAAGATGGGATTCCGCATTTGTTGTCCATGACGGCGACGCCGATTCCACGGTCTTTAGCGTTGGTTGTTTATGGCGACTTAGACCGCTCTTTGCTTGATGAATACCCAGCTGGCAGGCAGCCGATTGCCACGCATATAGTTGATATCGGTCGTGAAAATGAGGCTTATGCCAAAATGCGGCTTGATATGGATAATGGGAGGCAGGTGTTCGTGGTTTGTCCGTTGATTGAGGAGAGTGATGCGCTTGGTGTGCAGAGTGTGAATGAGGTGTTTAGTAGTTTTGTTGACGGGCCGTTTGCTGGTTACCGTTTGGCGATGTTGCACGGAAAGTTGAAAACCAAGGAGAAAGACGGCGTGATGCTAGCCTTTGCGGCTGGGGAGTATGATATGTTGATCGCAACGACGGTGGTCGAGGTTGGGATTGATGTGCAGAATGCGACAGTGATGTATGTGGAAGGTGCAGAGCGGTTTGGTTTGGCGCAGTTGCACCAGTTGCGAGGTAGGGTTGGGCGAGGCGAACATGGTAGCCATTGTTATTTACACGCCAGCGCGATGCTTTCGCCGATGGCTAAGGAGCGATTGTTGGCGCTCGTGAATAGTCAGGATGGCTTTGAGTTGGCGGAGGCTGATTTACGGTTGCGCGGTCCTGGTGATGTGTTTGGTACACGGCAGAGTGGTTTTGAAGAGTTCAAGCTCGGCACTTATGCGGATATTGATGTGATAAGCAAAGCGAAAGATTTTGCCAAAGAGTTGCTGGATCAAGATGTGGATTTGAAGCAGTATCCGTTGTTGCGGGAGAAGATGATGGAGTATGCTCAGGCGGTTCACTTTGAGTAACTGTTAACTGTGGATAACTTTAATTCAAGTCCCGGACTCCAGAAGTCTGGGACTCGTTTATTTACCGAGGATTTCGCTGATATTTTTGAGAGTTTTGGGGGTGAAGTGAGTATTACAGCCGAGGCGGGAGGCTTCTTTGAGGCGGCGGTCGAGGAAGGGAACAGAACGGATTTCACCGCCAAGGCCGAGCTCGCCGATTACTATGGCGTCTGTAGGGAGGGCGACATTTTTGATGGCGGATAATATGGCAGCAGCGACGGCGAGGTCTGCTGCTTTTTCTGTTATTTTGATGCCGCCAACTATATTTACATAAACATCAAGGTCAGCGGTGCTGGCGTTGCAGTGTTTACTAAGAATGGCGAGAAGCATTTGTAAGCGGCTGGCGTCAAAACCACTGGTACGGCGTACAGAGTTGGCGAACGAGGATTTGTCTACTAGCGCTTGAACTTCTAATAGAAATGGTCGGCTGCCTTCCATAATGCAAGTGACAACTGAACCAGCGCCAGCTACTCGTTCGGCGAGAAATTTTGCGGAGGGGTTGGCTACTGCCATCATGCCAGTTTCAGTCATTTCGAAAACACCAACTTCGTCGGTGCTGCCAAAACGGTTTTTGGTACTGCGGAGAATGCGGTATGAAGAGTCGGGGTCGCCTTCAAGTGTGAGCAAGGTGTCGACTAAATGTTCCATTGTTTTGGGGCCAGCGATGTTGCCGTCTTTGGTGACTTGGCCAATAATGAGGACTGGCACGCTGCTGCTTTTGGCGTAGTTGATGAGTTCGCTGGTGGCAGCGCGGACGGCGTTTGGGGTGCCTGGGTAGGCTTCGAGGCCGTCGACCATCATGGTTTGAATGGAGTCGATGATGAGGAGGGAAGGTTGTTGGGTTTTGGCGGCGGCTAAAATACTGCCTATTTCTACGGCGTTGCTGAAGACGATTGAGGTGGTTGGCAGGCCAAGACGGGTGAAGCGCAGGAGTACTTGGCCTTCGGATTCTTCGCCAGAGACATAGTAACAGCCCCTTCCAACTCCCCCCTGGTCGGGGGAGGGGTTTCCGAAGATAGCGGCGAGTTGGGCGACGAGGGTAGATTTACCGATGCCCGGTTCGCCGGCGAGAAGAGTGACGGAACCAGCAACCAGGCCGCCAGAGAGGACGCGGTCGAGCTCGGAAAGACCGCTTGGTGTGCGGCTGACTGGCGCTTGGTTGGCGGTGTTTAAGGCGAGAACTGAAGCTGGCTTGGCTCTGCTGGATGCGAGGCTAGGCGCTTTGCCTGGGGTTACTCCTGCTTCTTCGGCTAGCGTACCCCAGCCGCCGCATTCGGTGCAGCGACCTTGCCATTTGCTATACTGGTAGTCGCATTTTGAGCAGAAAAACATAATGAAAATGCAAAAGTCACGATTCACGACCTCCTGTCCTCGCCCTGCGGGGAGACCCCCCTTTATCTTTACACTTTACCACACATTCTGGATGGCCAGGTGGTTGAGTCGGATGGTGTGGTGGCGGTTACGCAGCAATTTTTGGTGGATTCGTAATTCCATTTATAGCAGCCAGCTTGGGGATACTCTTTGTTGGTACCGTAATGGGAATTATTGTTTGTCAGTTGGCAGGAAATCGTGCTTTTTTTCACAGAATTTAATTCGAAGTGCCAGGCTTCGCTGCCTAGTCTACAGAAACCATTGGCTGTCATGGTTTTGGCGAGGTTGTCCATATCCGCTACTGGGGCAATCCAACCACTTACGGTTGATGGCCAGATGTCCACGGCGACATTGGTGGTATGAGGGCAGTAGTTAGACTTGGCGTTGGCGATTAGGGCGCTGGTGATGGTTCCTTTGTCTGTAACCTTATCTAGGCCAGCTAGGCTGCCGATCATAGAGAATACTGGCTTGGTATAGCTAATGATAGACGATTTACCGAACGAGCTGCCGGTAGGGTCGCAGGTACCGGTACTACAACGACCACCTGTCGCAATACAATTACCATAAAACATTGTAGCTTGTGATTGGGTGGTACGGCTGGCGGATGTTACGACAATACTTTTTTCGTAATCTGATTTGTAGGCGTCAGCGGCTACATTTAATTGTTTTAGGACATCGATACCGATAATATTGGCACCTTTAGCAGTGCTTGGAATTAGATTGGTGCCAGATAATGTAGTTGTGCCACCAGTGTATTCGCTAGAAGAGCCCATTGATTGGTCCATGTCTTCTGGTGGTGGGTCGGGTAACTCAATTCTGTCTACATATTGGATTTTGAGTGAAGCGAAGTTGGTGGTAGCTGGGTCGACGAGATAGGCTAGAGTATAGGCAGACATAACGAGTACCAGACCGATGATGGCGTTTTTCATCCGGTCCTTAGCTTGGGTGATGGCTTTGGGATTGCCACGGGCGAGAGTGTATTGGAGGCCGGCAACCATAATCATGACGACAGCCAAAACGGTACAGACAACCATGGCTAGTTTGTAGATAGCGTTTAGGTAGACGGCAAGGAAAGAGGTTTCCACATACGCACCATCAACGATGGGTGGCGAAAACACGGCGCCTACATCGACATTGAGAATGGGGATTATTGGATCTGCTTTTTCTTCAACTGTTGTTGATGAGGTTGGCGTGCTTGTGGTTGGTCCAGAGGAATAGGAGAAGGGATCTCCTAGTTTATTTGTGCATTTAAGTTCATAATTTTCTGCTGCGTAACTACTACCACAAATACTACTGCAACCTAATATGTCGTCAGTTGCCGCGTAATCAGCTTTATGGCCATCGCAATAACAAATATAAGTTTCTGTATTACAGGTGGTGGCTAATTCTTGAGTAATTACACTTCTATCTGTTTCATCACTTAGAGCTTGGGCTGTGGTAAACGGAAGAAAAAGAGTTAGCAATAAGCTGAGAAATATTAGGCGACGCATAGGGTTAGTGAAG
Organism: bacterium; assembly: GCA_020053275.1. Classification (GTDB taxonomy): domain Bacteria; phylum Patescibacteriota; class Patescibacteriia; order UBA9934; family UBA9934; genus UBA11707. Next base: position 2,801 of record JAGVNL010000038.1, on the reverse strand, counting down.
GGCGGCTTTAATGGCCGCGTTGATGTCTGCTTTGGTGAGGTTGCCGGTGAAGCGAGTGCCATTAATGAAGATAGTTGGGGTAACGCTTATGTTGAGTGCCAGGCCTTCTTCATAGGTGCGTTCCACTAGCGGCAAGGTGTCTTGGTTGGTTAAGCAGTTGGTGAATGATTTAGTATTTAGTTTGAGAGTAGTGGCGATTTCTGAATATAGTGAGGCGCCGATTTTGCTTTGGTTGGCAAAGAGATAGTCATGATACGGGAAGAAAGCTGTGGAATCCTGCTTGGCAGCGCAACGGGCGGCTAAGGCAGCGTTTAAGGCTTCGGAGTGAGTGGAGGTGTTTGGCATATCTTTCCAAACTAGGCGGAGATCGTCTGGATAGATTTGTAAAAGTTCGAAGAGTGCGGTGTCGACGCTGTCACAAGTTGGGCATTGGAAGTCACCAAACTCAACGATTGTTACTTTGGCAGAGGCCGAGCCGATTTGTTGGTCCGCGATGGTGACGGTTGGGGTGGTGATGGTTGGAAGGTCGTCGGTGAACGAGATGTTGTCCTCAACGCGAATTGAGAGGAAGAAGAAAATGAAAATCAACAAAGCGAGTAGGGCGATGGCTATCATGGCGTGCCAAAAATATCGCATAGATTAGTTTACGCGGAGTGCGCTGAGTAAACCGTCGCTATCTAAGTAGTAGAGAGTTGTGCCGTCTGCGGAAAGTGAAAGATTGCTCATATGAGTTTGGACTGCTGGGTAGCCAACAAGTGTTACTTTTCCTGACGGAACGCTAATTCTATAAATATTGTCCATGGCTGTTGCTAGGCTGTGATCCGCACCGTCACCTTCCGCGATGGTTTTCGGGGCGGCGCAATAGAGCGTGCTAGCGTCGGCGTAGGTGCATTTTTCTACCCAGGTGCTGAGGTTAACTCTGACACGGGCGTCGCCGTAACGGTCGCCACGACTGTCCGCATACCAGAGGGCGGCACTGTAGCTGTTGCTAGGATCTGCCACGGAGTAGAGGAGGTGGCTGCCGTCTGGGGCCCAAATTGCGCTGAAGTTGGAACCGTCGACGATGAGTGCGCCAGCCGCCTGCCCGTCGAGTCCGATTAAATAATATTCTTCACGGCCAAACCCGCTTTGAATTTGCCCAGTACGAGAGAAAGCGACAATGTTGCTGGAAGGTGAGAGGTTGACGCTAACCTTGCTGCTGTTGTTGCCCAAGGCGGCGATGACTTGGGTTTGTGAGCCGTCTGTGCTGGTTAGAATTAGTGAGCGATTACTAGCGTCGTTGCCAATGCTTTTGCCGGCGATGGCGTTACCGTCGCTTGAGAATGAAAAGTCCTCCCAGTGACTAGGGAGAGTAACCTGTTTGCCGCTGTTAAAGCCGTAGACGATGTTACTGCCGTCGGGGAATTCGAGGATTACATTGTCGGCGTTGTTAGAAAAAATTACATTGCTGGCGGCTGGGAATTGTTTTGGCGAGATGGCGGTGGCTTCTCCGGCGTTGGTGATTGAGTAAAAGCGGCCGTCAGCTGGGTCGTAATAGGCGAGGGCGCCACTGGCGGTGAGGGTCGGTGAGAGGACGGCGCTGGTGGTAAGTTGACGAACAACGGTTGAGCCGCCGGCAGCGATTTGGGTTGGGGGGAGTGTGCCTGGTTTGGTGGTGGTGCCAGCAGAAGGGAGCTCGCCTGCTTCCCCAGCGCCAGAAAGAGAACCAGTAGGATTGGTGTCGGCGTCGTCAGCAGTTGGGACAACGGTTGGTGCGCCGCGGAAAAAGGCGAAGTATAGGGCGACACCTATTAGGGTGACGGCACTGATGAAAGCTATTATGCGGAGGATTACTTTTGCGCGATCAGACATAGAAGATTATTAGCCGAAGATAGAAGTATAGAGTTCGTAAGCCCCGTAAATAGCAGTACCAGTAACGCCAGCTACGCCAGCAACAACTATAAAGGCGAAGAATAATAGGATTAGCCCGGGGCCGCTAGCCCAGAGGAGGACAAAGGCGGCGTTGACGATTTGCCCCCAACCGATGATAGAACGAGTGTTGAAAGCTGGTGGTAGAGCTTTGCCGAGGCCTGTTTTATCTACAGATTCGGAAGCGGTGCTTGAGAAAGTACGGACGAGTTGAAATGCGGAAGTAACGCCAGCACCGCCGAGCGTAATACCACCGTCTTCACAGGGAGTGTCGCAGTCGCCTAATAAGGCTGGAATGGCGGCGTAGACTTCTTCACCTATTTTGCGAGCGGTTGATGATGTTTGTTGGCGGGCGAAGTCTTCAACAGAGGCACGGAGGCGGGATTGGGCACGGACTGGGTTGTAGTCGTCAAGTTCTGAAGAGTCCATGTTTTCTTGCTGGCTGGCTAACCAATTACTAACATAGTCATCTTGTGCAGCTGAATCTTCTTCGGTTGGATCGTAAGCAGAGTTGACGCTAGGCCTAAGGCTATCGAGGTCAATGTTTGAACGCCTGGCTCGTTGTTGGGCGCTATTGAATTGTGATGCTGGTGAGGCTATGCTTTCATTTTGTTCGGCGCGTTCGGCGGCGGCTGGTGGGAGTTGCAATGACCCAGCAGCTAATAGTGAACCAACCGCGAGGCGTTGCGCGGTTTTGGCTGCAAAACGATTTTTGTTTAGCGTACCCATTTCATCTGCCATACATAAGATAATTATAACACAAAGTCCCTACCTATTGGAGGGACTTGGTGGGTAGGTGAGTTCAAACCACATAGCACCACCCTGTAATCATTGAGGTAGCGGCGACAAGCCTTTCGGGACATAATTTGCCCCGTATGCCTAAAGGATGCCAG
>JAGVNL010000008.1 GCA_020053275.1 bacterium | reverse complement strand
TAAGAATATGCGGCGAGGCATGAGTTTCTCGGGTCGGCCATCGCGTCGTCACACGAGACACGACAGTCACTCGCCACGTCGGTCGCGACCGACGTGGCTTGCTTTTACTGGGTTCTGGCTCAATAAAGATTGTAAACCACCGACTACTAACTACCAACTTCTTCATTTTACAAAAAGTTATGTCCAACTGGTTCGTGTACATTATAAGGTGTGGGGATGGCACGCTCTACACGGGGATTGCGGTAGATGTTGAGGCTCGGGTAGCGAAGCATCGATTAGGTAAGGGGGCGAAGTATACAAGAGGGCGAGGACCGTTGGAATTGGTATTTGTTGCAGCGCAGGAGTCGGAGAGTGCGGCGCATTTGCGAGAGATGGCGATCAAGAAGATGACTAAGGCGAAGAAGATTAAGTTGTGTTATACTTTTGATAAGTAATTAGTATTTTCCTATGAAGAATAACAAACTCGCAGGGGTACTGTGTTTAGTGTTGCCATTAATGTCGTTAGTGATATTGATGGCTGGTTACGCGATGGTGAGTTTCGTCATGGCGTCGATTGCTGACGCTAATGGGAGTAGCTCTGTGACTTTAGCTGGAACTATTGGCAGTGTGATGAGCTTGGTGATGGGGTTGTTAGGAATGGTGATTGTTATCGCATTAATAGTGGGGATTCCGCTTGGCATATATTTCCTAGCTCAACCAGCACCGCTCGTTGGGGCATTTGATAAGCGGTCAGGTAAAGGTGAGACTTCCATTGTGCCAGAGGAAATTCGTGGTTGGAGCTGGGGTGGGTTTATGCTTAGCTGGATTTGGGGTATTGGTAATAGCGTGTGGTTGTCGCTGCTGTGCTTTGTGCCGTTTGTTGGTTTCATTATGATATTTGTGCTTGGCGCTAAAGGTAAAGAATGGGCTTGGCGCGAACGGCAGTGGGTGAGTGTGGCGGAGTTCAAGCGCATCCAAAAGATTTGGGACATAATTGGTATCGTCATTTTCTGCTTGAATATAGCGATGATTATTTTCATGATAGTCATGATGTCGTTTGCAAGTATTGCGAGTGTTCGAACTTATAACAGTCTTGATGGTGATACTGGTAATTTCGGAGATGACTTTGGAACGAGCATGATGGATACTTCTGGTTTTGATGATAATAATATTCCGGCATGGATAACAGACCCATCTTCGACTGTTGATACGCTTTATAGCGATCTTATTAATGTGATGGCGCCGTTGACTGGAGATTTGATAGCAGATCCGTTGTTGGTTTTTGGAGAGGCGCGAGGTAGTTGGTATTTTGAGGGAACATTCCCTGTTGAGTTGTATGATGCTTTTGACACATTGATAGCGTCTGGTGTGGCTACTGCTAATGGTGACTGGATGACGACAGACTTTGTGCCATTTAGTGTATTATTACACTTTGATACTGTGCCAACTTCGGCGACTGGCACATTGATACTTAGGAACGATAATCCGTCAGGCATACCGGCTAACGACAAGTCGATTAGTGTAGATATTATCTTTGAGTAATTAGGAAAATCGACTGAGACTTTTAGATAAAGCTTACATAGTGTAGGCTTTATTTATAATCTCCCGCTTCGCGCTCAGGCCTCAGCCCAGAAATGCCTACAAGATTGCCTCGACCGTTAAGAATATGCGGCGAGGCAGCCTTTCTCGGGTCGGCCGTCGCTTGGCGCAGGAGACACGGCAGTCGCTCGCCATGTCGGTCGCGACCGACGTGGCTCGCTCCTACAGGGCTCAATAAAAATTGAAAACTACCAACTACCGACTACTAACTACCAACTTTTAATTTTATGACAATAATCATTGGCGCGACATATAGGCATTACAAGGGGAATAATTACCGAGTGATTGCGCTGGCTAGGCATAGTGAGACGCGGGAGGATTTGGTGGTGTACAGAGCGTTGTATGGTGAGGCTGGGGTGTGGGTACGGCCGCTGGCTATGTTCGTTGAACAGTTGGTGATTGAGGGCGAGATCACGCCACGGTTTGTGTTAGTGAGTGAGGGTATTAGTGTTGATTGGGAAGGCTATCAGCGTGAAAGTAGAAAGACGGCGATATATCCAAACTGTGGCAGTAATCCGATTTACCCAACGCTTGGATTAGCAGGTGAAGCTGGCGAGGTGGCGAATGTGGTTAAGAAAATGTGGCGTGAGCATGAGGGGGAGATTGATAGCGAACACCGTAAACATATTGCCGAGGAGTTAGGTGATGTTTTGTGGTATTTGACGCAACTGGCGACCGAGCTGCATGTTTCGCTGGCGGATATCGTGCGGGTGAATTTGGCGAAAATTAAGGGTAGGTATTTAAATGATGAAGATGTAGTGAAGGTTGAGAGTGAAAAATAATATTGACCGTGCTACAATTTTGTGAAAGTTATTTATTAACAATTTTTATGATTGACGATAACGAACAGATGATGCGTTTGAATAAGCAGTCGTTTGTGGCGGGGTTTATGGGCGCCATGATTGCTTTGTGTATTGCGTTGATTTTTTTTGGCGTGTTAGTTGGGGTCAAGCTCAAACAGGGTAATGTGGCGTCGATGTTGACCAGTTTTGTTAGTGGAACTGGCGTTGATGTTGTTGACGGGCAATCTGTAAGTGGTGTAAGCGGCGGCATAGTTGAGGTGGTAGCTAAGGTAAATCCGGCGGTGGTGTCGATTGTAGCCACGAAAGATGTGCCAGTCATGGAACAGTACAACCAAAATATAGGTTTTGGATTTTCAATTCCGCAGTACCGGCAGAACGGCACAAAGTCGCAGGAAGTGAGTAGCGGTTCTGGTTTTATAATTTCTGCTGATGGTTATGTTGTTACCAATCAACATGTTGTTGCTGATAGTACGGCCGCCTACACAGTCATTTTAACTGACGGTACTAAGTATGACGCGACTGTGGTGGCACTCGGGGATGTGTATGACATTGCGTTACTCAAGATTGAGGATGATGGCAGCGATTTGCCGTATTTGCAGTTTGGCGATAGTGATGCGCTTAAGCAAGGGCAGCAGGTGATAGCTATTGGCAACGCACTTGGGCAGTTCCGTAATACTGTGTCTGTTGGTGTGGTGTCGGGGTTGTCGCGGTCGGTGACGGCTTCCAGTGGTCAGGGTCAGTCGGAGTTGCTGCAAGATGTTATTCAGACTGATGCGGCTATTAACGCCGGTAATTCCGGTGGGCCATTACTTGATTTGGCAGGCTTTGTGATTGGTGTAAATGTGGCCGCTAGCAACGCGCAGAATATTGGGTTCGCCTTGCCAGCTAATGAGGTTAATAGGTCGATTAGTGATATGAAAGAGTTTGGCCATATTGTACGGCCGTTCTTGGGAGTAAGGTTTGTGACAATTGATCAGGCGATGATTGAGACGAATAATTTGACTGTGGACCACGGTGCATTGTTGTTGCGAGGCAGTGGTGGTGAGCTGGCCGTGATGCCTGGGTCACCTGCTGACAAGGCTGGACTAGAGGAGAATGATATAATTTTACAAGTTGATGGGGTTGAAGTGACAGAGAGCAAGCCACTTAATATTTTGTTGCAGAATAAGACTGCTGGTGAGAAAGTATTGCTGAAGATAGAGCATGATGGTGAGGAGAAGCAGGTTTATGTGACACTTGGAGAGCCACCAAAGAGTAGCTGAGGTTAGCAATTATTTATGTGTTGGCACTGCCAGCCAGCTGTCAGGCACTGTCAGTGCCTGACAGCTGGCTGTGTATAACTATTTCCTCTATTTGCTGGATATGTTAATATTTGCGTGTAATTAATCAATCCTAACAATATTTTATGGCAGGAAAGCGTTTGACCAAGTCCCAACTCGTTGCTGAACTTTCTGAGAAGTGGGGTGTCAGCAAGAAGCAGACAGGTGAGATGTGGGATGGCATGTTGGCTCTTTTGTACAGTGAAGTAAAGCGCGCTGGTGAGGTTGTTCTCCCAGGTCTTGGCAAGCTCGCCAAGAAGGCTCGGGCAGCTCGTATGGGCCGCAACCCAGCCACTGGTGCAACTATCAGCATTCCAGCCAAGACTGTTCTTAAATTTGGTGTAGGCAAGGCTTGCAAGGAAGCTCTCCTCTAAATTAATAATAACAGGAAAGCCTGGGTCTCGGCCTGGGCTTTTTTGTTTTCACTTGTATGTTATAATTTCTCTATATGGAAAGATTGCCGATATATTCGCGTGAACATGAGAAAGCTGCTGAGCTAGAGCCTCGATTAGTGTTGAGCGAGGCAGATAAAGAAGCAATTAGACAATGACGAGTGGAGTTGAACGAGTAGATCCGCAGCTACCTGAATTAGCGGCGGTGAATAATGATGTTATTAAGACGCTGGAGAATGGTCAGGTGTTGAATAGAATTATTCGCGGTTTACAAGGTGAGGTGTTGGGTTATATTGCTTGTGAAGAGTTTGTGCCTCATGAAGCATATATTAAGTATTTTGCTACGAATGGGGAAACAGGTCGTGACTTGGCTACGGAGATACCGGCACTTTTTTGGTATGCTAAAGAACGAGGATATACTAAGTTAAATTTTCATGGTTGGAATAAACGATTGAATGATGTGTTGGTTGAACGGTTTGGTTTTGAGTTGATCAGCACAGATAGACAAGGAAGCTTACGAGCGCATTTTTATGAGAAAAATTTAGGCGAGGAACAGACTGGTGAAGAGGATGATAAAAAGCGTGAATTAGTGCCGGAGCGATTAGCGGCGTTTGAGCAGAAGTATTTGTTGAAGTTAGGGCAGGATTATCAGAATACATTGTTACAGTTTTCTGGGAAGGCAGATAAAGAGACGGGTAAGGTGTTACGTGTCGAGAAAGAGCGACAGATAACGGCTATTTGGCAAGAACTACAGGGTAAGCTTAAAAGCGAACTTAAACGAACTTTGACTCAGGTTGAGCAGACAGTGTTGAAGCTCAAAATTGCGCGCCACTTTCAGAATCATGAGAGTTTGAGTTTGGCGAGTACTGTTGACGCATTGGTTGAGAGTCCGAAGTTTATGGAGACTGACGAAGGTTCGTTAGCACGCTTGGAGGAAGTGCACCAGATTAAGAGTTTGGAGAAAATTGCGGAGTTTAAAAATGAACAGATACGAAAGAAAGCTGAACAAAAGGGTGGTGAGGGGTTTAATCCGTATGAGGCGATGTTTACTACACCTCGCTCGTACGAGTATCCAAGTCAGCCTTAGACTCGGGTAGTCCCGCTCCTCGCTCAAGGCCTCAGCCCAGAAAAGCCTTCAAGATGAT
>JAGVNL010000025.1 GCA_020053275.1 bacterium | reverse complement strand
GCCTAGAAAGAAGCTAAACTACTCAACCCCGAACCAGGCTCTAAACCGCCTCCTCCTTAAAAGGTCACAAAGTGGTGCTATAAATCCTTGAACCTACCTGCTGCAATATGGAAAAACTTTACCGGCCCAATGTGGCGATTTTGATTACCGACGGTGCCGGGCGGGTTTTGATTTGTGAACGAATTGACGGAGTATTTTCGGCTCAGGTACAGACCGTGCAGGGTGGTGTCGACCATGGTGAGACGGCTAGAGAGGCGGCGGTGAGAGAGGTTCGTGAAGAAGTTGGGTTAAAGCCGGAGCAGTTTACGATAATTGCGGAACAGGCAGAGAAGTTTAGGTATGAATGGCCTGAGGATTATAAGGCGAGATTCCCGCCGGGAATTGTGGATGAATTTGTGGGGCAAGAGCAAATGTTCTTTTTGGCGCAGGTAGAGCCTGATGTGGAGTTTAATTTGGAGACGCATCACCCGGAGTTTAGCCGAGTCTGGTGGGGTAGTCCGCAGGATTTAGTGGACCAGTGTTGGGAGGTGAAGCGGCCGGGGATTGCGAAGGCGCTACGGGATTTTGGTTTGTTGAAATGATATTAGCGCACTTCGACGATGGGTGTACCAACAACAGAAGTGTAGAGAGTTTCGCAATGATTTTTGTAGAGGAGTTTGTTGGAGATTAATTGGCCGGTGCGTTTGTTGAAAGATTTGCGATAAATAGCATTTTCGCGGAAGATTTGACCAGTTTTTTTGGACCTCGTGAAGCGATGGTCTACTTCGTGGATTTTATAGGAGATGGGGGTGAGGGCAGAGGAGCGGATCTCGCCATGCAGGTGAGTGGCGTCGACCCCGATTAGGATTTGAAATGTGAGTTTAGTTGGGTTGAAGAATTGGAGGTCAACATAATTGTAGTAAACAGCAGCGCCAGTACCGAATGGTAGGACGCGGCCGGAGTCGGGGAAGATGTCGTAGCTGTGGCGATGGCGTTCGGTGACGACGAGTGGGGAATGAAGAGCCATCCAGTAAAGTAAGTTGGCTGATTGGCAAAGGCCGCCACCGATGCCTTCTGTTACTTTGCCGTTACTGAGTAGCATACCGGTAACGAAACCTTTTTTCTTACTTGCCCAACCGACGGTGCGCCAAAATGAAAATGTTTCTCCTGGTTTGATTAGAATACCGCTGATTTTAGCGGTAGCGAGTTTGAGGTTGATGATTTTGTTTTGCTGCAGGCGTTGGTCTGAATTGCCAAGCTTGCGCAAGAGAACGGATTCGTGGGAAGCGACTAGGAATGGTAATGGTGTTGTGTGATGTGAGATTGCGAGGTCTTGCCCGAAAATCCAGCGCAACCAACGCAATAAACGAAAGCGCCAAATGCTGATGGTGCGCAGGAAGGGGAATTGTTGGCCGAGTTTCATAATTAGTTTAGTGGCGTAACCAGGTTTGTGTGCTAGGGACTGGGAATGTGCCAAGAATGGCTTGGCGGTTTTTGATAGAGATGGCGATGGGGGTGATAGTGATGTTTGTAGCGTCGACGGTTATTTGTAGCATCATGCCTTGGGTGGTGGCAACTGACCAGTCTTGGTCGAAGATGAAGTTGCCGAGGGAGTAGGCGACAGGAGTATCGCTAACGGTTTTTATTGGCTCGATGATATGAGGGTGGCCGCCGACGATGAGATCTGCGCCAGCGTCGACGAAAAGCTGTGCTGCGTTGACCTGGGCTGGTGATGGCTCGATTTGATATTCATTGCCCCAATGCGGGAGGACGATGACGAAGTTGCCAGCAGCTTTTTCCGTAGTGATGGCGGTGGCAATGGTTTGCGGATCTTCGAGAAAGGCGTGGAAGCCGATGAGGGAGAGTTTGAGCCCATTTTTTTCGATGTGGGTGATGTGAAGTTGGCTTTCAATAGGGTCGCCGAAAGGTGTGAGGCCGAGATCGAGAATGGCTTGACGGGTGGCTGCGGTGACTGCTGGGCCGAAGTCGTCGCCGTGGTTGTTGGCGAGGGAGAGGTGCGTGAAGCCGGCATTTTTGAGGCCGATGATGTTGGCTGGTTGGGTGTCGAAGGCAAGTACTTCACCTTCGTAACGGTAAGTGTCGCGAACAGTGTCTTCAAAATTGCCGATGACGAGATCTGAATCTGCCCATTGATCCTTGATGGTGGCGAAGGGGTAGTCGACACCGTTCTTGATGATGGCTTTTTCCACTTCGCGGGCCAGCATGATGTCGCCGACGAAGGTGATGGTAACAGATGTTGGAGTTGGTAGTTGGGTAGTAGCGTAGTTGGTAGTTGTGGCAGGGGATAGATAGGCGAGGGCTTCGGAGGCAGGTACTTCTTTAGCGGTGACAGTAAAGCAGGCCCAGATGAAGACTGTGATGAGGAGTAGAAAGCTGAAGATTAGTGGGGAACGATGAAACATAAGAGGAGTATAGACTAGAAAGGTGAAAGAACAAAAAATACCAGCCAGAGCTGGAATTTTTTGGAGCGGCAGACCGGGGTCGAACCGGCGACCTTCTCCTTGGCAAGGAGACGTTCTACCACTGAACTACTACCGCCCGGTTTAGAACTTCCAGATTTGGCCTATTTTGGGCTTGTGAACATCGATAACTCGTTCACCGTATAGATTACTATACTATACGCCTCACGAGCTTGTCTCGCCACGCACCCAAACTAGGCCAAATCTGAAAGTTCTAAGTAATGTGAAAGTGTATAATCCTAACGCGGGGGAATATAACATTGCTTGGGTTTCGCGTCAATTAGGGTGGGTGATTTGGTTATTTGGCAAATTCAAGGCGAGCAACCTTGAGTTCGACATAGTTTAGGCGTTCGCTGTTAACTTTTACTTGCGGATCAAGCCTGTCTAATACTTGCATATTATGCAGGGATTGGGCAGATAAGGTGTCGAGTAGCTCCTCGTGTTGATCTGTTTTTAGGACGAGTTTTTCAAGAAGCGATTCATGGCGGTTGACTGTAGTAGCGATAGCGTCCAGCAATTTCTCGTGGTGATCGAGCTTTTTATTTATACCAACAAATTCGGAGGTATGTCGTTCGAGGATGGTCTCGTGACGATTGACGGTAGTAGCAATAACATCTAATAATTCGTCGGAATGATCAAAGCGAATCATTAAGACATCATAAAGGTCGGCGATGGTATGCGGTCTGTTTGTAGACATGATGAAAATTATTAATTTGATTATAGCACTTTAGGGGAGGCTGGCGAGAGGCCTGATTCCTCCCCATTTTGTGCTAGTCGGTCACCTCTAGGCAGCTACGGCGACGCGAGGTTGGATGCCGTTTTTGGCCTGTTCGCGCTTGATCCAACCGACTCCGCTCTTGCAGCCTGCTTTGAATTGAGCGCGAGCGACTTCGATGGTGAGAGCGCGGACTTCGGTGCTAATGTCTTCCGGCAGGTCGAACCTACGAACGAGTTCTTGAATTTTGTCGACGAGGGTGAAGTACCAGCCAGTCTTTTGAGCTACGGTTGAGGTTGAGTTTGTTTGTGTGGTTGCCATATATTTGTAATTAAGCTGTAGGAATAAGAGTTTTTGATTTAATGAACCAGTAACCAAGGGCACCGAGCGTGCCAGTTGCCAGGCCGCCACCAGCGACTGGTTTGAGAGGGAATGAGGAACGGGTGGCTGAAGAGGCGGATGAGATAATTATTGGTTCGTCCATGATGACATCGGCTGTAGCGCGAGGCATAAGGACAGCTGCGCCGTTAATGTGTCGTAATACACCAGTTATAGTGAGTGTGGACGAGGTAAGTGACGACCAGATAATGCCGCTGGTTTTGGAGGCTTCGATTGTGACATTTTGATCGTCGACCTGGAGAATGAGGGTTGATCCGTTACGGGTAACCACTGAACCGTGGAGTGTGACTAGTGACGGCGAAATGGCGGTTTGAGTAGTTGATGGCACGAACTCTTCGTGACCGTTAATGGTGATAGCAGAGGCGCCCGTTAGTTTGATGCGTTGTTCGCCATTTGCAGTAGAAGTTATGCCGGTAACGGAGATGATGTCGCCTAAGGTGAGTGTTGGCCAAGCGCCGCTGTTCATGTAGAGCATGGCACCAGTGATGACGGCTAGTTGTTTGCCGAAAGTGCCAGGTAGAGCAATTACTGTACCTTGATAACTGACGAGGGTGTCGTCGGCGATGCCTGTTAATGAGGGGATTTTTAGAGCTGGCTTGCTGACTTTTTTAGTGGCAGTTTTTGTTGCTGTTTTAGCTACTGGTTTTGCCGCTACTTTTGCAGTTGCAGTTGATTTGATGTTGGATTTTGAAGTAACTACTGTTTTTTTAGCAGCTACTTTAATTAAGTCAATGTTGGCATTTACAGTTGGTTTGTTCGATGCTGATGCAGTTTGGGTTCCTGTGGTTGTAATTTCTTCGATAAAAGCCCCCTCCAACTCCCAGCCGGCTAGGGGCAACGGCACTGGCGCCATAACTGGGGGAGGGCTGTTCGGTTCGGTTATTGTAACGGTTTCGATGATTATGGAATTAGCTGTACCTGGGGTAGGGGACTGGGTGACTGCCCATTCATCATTTATGCGGCCGATGCTGTCATCATATTTCGGCGCTTTGAGACTAGCGGTTCCGTAGCTCACAGTGTCGACAAGTTGGCTATTCGAGTTAAGCAGAGTGATGGTGTCGCCGTCATTGTTCAGTTTGCCAAGCGGATTGACGATGAGGTGATAGCTATTAGCTGTAAGTTCGCCTGATAGGATGGTGGCTTTACCTGAAGCGTCGACGATACTCCAGCCACTGATGTTGATTGGGAATGTTTCGGCGTTGTAGAGTTCTATCCATTCATCGTAGCCAGTGTTGGGGGCTGCGAGAAATTCGCTAATGAGAATGTTGCCAATAGTTGTAGGGCTCGGTTCTGCGACTACTTCCGGTTCGATGATTACTTGAGGTGTTGGAGTATCTGTAATCATCGGAATGATGGCGTCGACTTGTGGTAGTGGTTCGATTGCTTGAGTTTCTGTTGGCGGTAAAATTGAATCGAGTTGTTCGGTGATGATGGTTGGTTCGAGGGTCTCTAGTGATGTGGTTTCGTTTGTGGTGATGATGTTGACTGCTTCCACAGTTGGTTGTTGCGTGTCTGCGGCTTGTCCGATAGCAATGACTGGTGGTAGAGGTTCGATCGCTACAGTTTCTACACCAGATAAAGCCCCCTCCAACTCCCCCATAACTAGGGGAGGGTTGTTCGGTGCTTCGATTTCCGTGCCGGGTTCTATTATTTCATCTGGGGCAATAGGTGGGAGGTAGATGGTATCGAGAATGAAGTCTGGAGTTGGAGTGATTTCAGTGACTACCTCCGCGACTAGCTCGATTGGCGTTGGCTCAACTATTATGGGTTCAATTGATAAAGCCCCCTCCGTCTCCCCCATATCTAGGGAAGGGTTGTTTGGTTCGGCAGGAGGCACGGGGTCCTCGATGGCTATCGGTTCGGGCACTGGATCTGGGGGGATTGGGATTACAGCGACACCTGGAGTACCGAGTTGGGTGGCGTCGAGCAGGTTTTGTGAGGCGGTGGCTGTTTGCCAGGCAAGAGTTGTGAGATTCCGCTCCATGGACGCGAAGATTGGGGTAGTGCTGCCGAAGTCTGGGGTGCCAGTGTCGTCCAGAGTGTCAATTACGGTGCTGCCAGTGTTGACTAATGAGATTACAAGTTTGGAGTTTGGCAGGCTCAGAGCTGTAGTCACGAAGTCGGCGTGATTGGTGAGGGTGGAGGAATCGCCGGGGGCGTAGTTGCTGATGAGGAAGGTGCCGTAGGCGGGTATGATGGCTCCTTGAGGGAGGGCAAGGTTGCTGCCGCTAGTGCCGGAGCCGGTTATGCTCCATCCGCTGAGGTCGACGGGGATTCCTCCAAGATTGGCCAGTTCCAGCCATTCGTCGGCGGTGTTTCGCACACTTCCTCCCCATTCCACTTCTCCGATAACGACGCATGGTGGCTGTTCCGCACGGGCGGATAGAGTAAACAAAGGGGACAGCAACCCGACAAATACAAGGCTTGTGACGAGGACATATAATTTCTTCATAAGAGATTAAGTTGTGAATGAACGGCGCGCCGGCAAAGCAAACTCCCCGCAGTTCAAAACGACATACGGGGAGGTATGGGGCTTCGAACTACGGGGAGTAGTTTGTATGTATATTGCACCAAGACCACGGAATGTCGTCAAGGATAAGCTGGGGATAAGTGCTATAAGTTGCAAAACTGGCCAGAATCTATATGATAGTGCTCGTGACAGTAGGTAGGGGCGAGTGGTGAAATGGTAGACACGCATGCCTTAGGAGCATGTGCCGTAAGGTATGAGAGTTCGAGTCTCTCCTCGCCCAGAGAAAAACTTCCAGCTTTGGCCGATTTTGGACTTGTCGCTACGCCAACTTCCTCACCGCACCGCTCTAGTGCGCCTCGGAAGCTTGGCTTGCTCCGCATCCAAACTCGTCACAAATCTGAGAGTTTTTTCATTTGATAAGGGCTGAGATTGTACAATTATTGGTTTTTAGTATATATTTTTCTGTCCACGATTTTGTGGATGCTAGTTCACGCCCACGCCTTGGAGGTTTTGATGTCTGATCCGATTCCGCAAACCGCTCCGTTCGCCTACGCTCTGTCTGTGTTCTTCAGCGACGAGCAGGTCATCGCCTTGGCCAGGCTGCTCCGGAGCCGCTATCATGGCGGCCTGCCATTCGTGCGGATCGAGGCGGCGTTGGAGCCGTTCGACCTGGCGCTCAAGGCTGCGACCGACGACCATGAGGCGCAGAAGATGCTCAAGTGCGAGGTACGGCGGCAGCTCGAGGAGGCCTTCGTGCTGACGCTGGTGAATCAGGAGTTTCAGGGCAATGCGAGGTTCGGTACCGTGGTTCAAGTGCTCTTGTGCGCTCAGCAACGGGCGGCGGCGAGAGTTGCCGAGCTCGAGGCTGCGAATACCGAGCTGCGCGCCGAGAACAAGGGGCGCACCTGCCAGGCTGACATGCTGAACACGATGATGGCGCTGCAAACGCAGCCTCACCAGTAGCCAACGATGGCCAGCCTCGATTGGCCGACACCTTGGACCCCTGGCTTGCGCAAGCAGCCGGGGGTCTTCTACTTTTTGGGGGATTAGTTTATAGTGGGAGCAATTATGCGTATTATTTTGATCCCAGGGTATAAAGCGACAGCAGCAAGCGGATTTTTCCCGTGGTTATATGAGGAGCTGCGGGGGCTTGGACATGAGGTGTTGGTGGTGAATATGCCTAATCCAGAGGCACCAGATAGAGATGAATGGACAAAAGCCTTGTTAGAACAGGTAGGCGCGGTGGACGATAACACGGTAATTGTTGGACACAATTTAGGTGGTGCGGCGGCTTTGCGGTTTTTGGAGGCTGCTGAGGCGTTTACTACGCCGCATGCTTTGGTGTTGATTTCGACGCCATGGATGATTGATAGCGAACGATTTAGAGGGTTTTTCATGAGCGAGTTAGACTTTGAGGTGTTAATGTGGAAGGCGTCAAAGTTTGTGGTAGTGCATAGTCATGATGACTCGGTGATTCCATTTGATCATGCTCTTAAGTACGCCAAGGTGTTGCATGCCAAATTAGTTGAGGTGAATAGTGCGGGGCATTTTGATGATGCAGAATATCCAATTTTACTCGAAACAATAGTTGAGGTATGCAATGAACCGGTTATTTTTGCGCCAGGTGAAGATATAGCTGATGAGTTCACTGATTTAGCTGAACGGTAATAAAACTTCCATATTTGGCACTAACCAAGCCTCAGAAGCTTTGCTAGTCGTTCATCGAAACTAGTCTCAAATCTGAAAGTTTTATATAATATAAACTTATGTTTACTGGAATTATTAAGGGTTTGGGGACAGTAACGGCGATTGTGGATAGGGAGAAGTTTAGGGAAGTAGTGATAGATGTTGAGGATTTGGTGCCGAAAGCTGTGGTTGGGGCGAGTGTGGCAATAAGTGGTGCTTGTTTGACGGTGACTCAAATAAAGCCCCCCTCTGTCCCCCCAGATCTGGGCGGAGGTTTACAGTTATCGTTTGAAGTGATGGAGGAGACATTGAAAAAGACGACGACTGGAGAACTAGCGGTTGGTTCTGAGGTGAATATTGAAACAGCAATGTTGGTTGGAGATGAATTGGGCGGTCATTTTGTACTGGGTCATGTCGACGGTGTTGGCGAGGTAACAGAGAGAATTGTGGAGGGGGAGAATACGCATTTAAGATTTAGGGTGCCGGTTGGGTTGGCGAGGTATATCGTGGATAAGGGTAGTGTGGCGGTTGACGGTATCAGTCTGACTGTTTGTGATCCGGTTGGTGATGAGTTTAGTGTGTGGCTGCTGCCAATGACCTTGGCGTTGACGACGATGGGTGAAAAACAAGTGGGTGATAAAGTAAATTTAGAGGCCGATTATTTGTTAAAGGCGGTGTTGGGGCGAGCCTAGGCGGGGTTACTACACCTCGCTCGTACGAGTATCCAAGTCAGCCTTAGACTCGGGTAGTCCCGCTCCTCGCTCAAGGCCTCAGCCCAGAAAAGCCTTCAAGATGAT
>JAGVNL010000005.1 GCA_020053275.1 bacterium | reverse complement strand
CTCCTTACTTTAAAAAAAGTTATGTCTCATCTACGCAATCGCTTGCAGGAGTTAGAGGAGAGGCTTGGGAAAGCGGCGGTGGCATTGGGTTTGGAAGAGTCGCGGGCGAGGGTGGCGGAGATTGAGTTGGATATGAATGAGGCGGATTTTTGGAATGATCAGGCCAGGGCGCGTAAAGTGGCGCAGGAGTCTTCTGAATTAAAGAAAGAGTTGGCAGAGTGGGACGGCATGAAACATGAGTTGGATGATTTGGTGGCGCTCGACGCCATGGCGGAGGAAGCTGGTGAGAGTGCCATGATTAAGGAGGCGGATACAGCGTTGGCAAAACTTGAGGCGCAGTTTGCGAAAATGGAGTTCCAAATGCTGTTGTCTGGTGAGTATGATTCGCGAACGGCAATAATGTCTTTTCATGCTGGGGCTGGTGGAACTGACGCGCTTGATTGGGTTGCAATGTTGATGCGAATGTATTCGCGGTTTGCTGAGGTGCATGGTTGGCAAGTGGAGATGCTTGATGAATCACGAGGTGAGGAAACTGGCTACAAGAGTGCTACGATTGCAGTGCGTGGTAGGTTTGCTTACGGTTGGTTGCGCAGTGAAGCTGGTGTGCATAGGTTGGTACGAATTTCGCCATTTGATGCTGAGCAGATGCGGCACACTACTTTTGCGTTGGTGGAAGTGTTGCCAGAGTTTGCCGAGGTAGACGAAAAGAACTTGGTTATTCCTGATGACGATTTGCGGATTGATACATTTTTGTCTTCTGGCAAGGGCGGGCAGTCGGTGAACACAACATATTCGGCGGTACGGATTACGCATTTGCCAACGGGGATTGCGGTGTCATGTCAGAATGAGCGCTCGCAGTCGCAAAATAAAGAAACGGCACTTGGCGTATTGAAGTCGCGTTTGCATTTGATAATGGTGAAGGAACGAGCGGCTACTTTGAGCGATATTAAGGGCGAGCATAAGAGTGCTGAATGGGGCAATCAGATTAGGAGTTATGTGTTGCACCCGTATAAACTGGTGAAGGATCACCGGACGGAGGTGGAGACGACAGATATGGAAGCGGTGTTGGGTGGCGATTTAACCTTGTTTATGGAGGCGTATTTGCGAAATGATGCGGAGAGCCGAAATACATAGTTGGTCTACCTCAAAGGTATACCCCAGAGGTAGACCAACTTATCCACAGTTTATTGCAAGGAGTTGGGAAGAGTGTTACTTTGGGTAAATATATGGCGTACTCAAAAGCTATCGTAACAGGCGGTGCGGGGTTTATTGGATCGCATTTGGTAGACGCTTTGGTGGCTCGCGGCTGCGAAGTTGTTGTGATAGATAAAGAAACGCCGAGTGATGAGAAGCGAAATGCACAGGCAAAATATGAGCAGTGCGATATTAGCGACGCCGTAGTTAAGCAGATTTTTATTGACGAGCAGCCAGAGGTGGTATTTCATTTAGCGGCGCACATTGATGACCGCGAATCAGTACGAGAGCCTGTCATGAACGCTGAAAATAATATTATTGGCTCGTTGAATATTTTTGAGGCGGCCAGGCAGGTTGGGGTGAAGAAGATTGTTTTTGCGTCGACGGGAGTGGTGTATGGTAGGGCTGAAGTGTTGCCAACGAGTGAGAGTGAATTGCCGAAGCCACTTACGCCGTATGCGGTGTCGAAGTTGACTGGTGAACGGTATTTGTATTGTTATAAGGCGTTGTACGGAGTAGATTATGTGGCGTTGCGTTTGAGCAATGTTTATGGGCCACGGCAGGATGGAAGTAAGGAGTGCGGAGCGATTGCGATATTTACGCGCAAGTTGCTGGCGGGAGAGGCGGTTAATATGAATAATGATGGGTTGACGACTCGTGACTATATTTATGTTGATGATGTGGTTGCGGCGATGATTGCTGCAGCTGATGCTGATAAGGTCGGTATTTATAATATTGGAACAGGAGTTGAAACTTCAACTAGTGATTTGCTCCGTATGGTGGTTGGTGAGTTAGGTACGGTGCCGAAGATTGCTTTACGACCAGATATAATGGATGAAGTGAAGAAGGTGGCGCTTAACGCCGAAAAAGCAAAAAAGGATTTTGGTTGGGAGCCAGGGGTGACATTGGGCGCAGGTTTGGCGTCGACAATTGCTTGGTATAAAGCGCGTTTATGAAAATATTAGTGACGGGTGGCGCTGGCTTTGTGGGGTCTCATTTGGTAGATGGGTTGGTTGAGGCTGGTCATGATGTGGTGGTGGTGGATCATTACCAGCGGGAAAAAATACGATACTCGAATGAGCAAGCTGTGGTATATAAGATGGATTTTAATGATGCGAGGATGGTGGAAATGCTAGAGAACGAAAAGCCGGAGGTGATTTGTCATTTGGCCGCGCAAATTAGCGTTACCAAGTCCATTAAAAATCCAGTGTTTGATGCTGATAGAAATATTATTGACGCCGTGCAGCTTTTGGAACGAGCACGCTTGGCGGGGGTCAAAAAGATTATTTTTGCTTCAAGCGGTGGCGCAATTTATGGTGACTATGGAGTACGGCCGACACCTCTCGTGTATGACAGTTGCCCAGCTACGCCGTATGGTGTGAGCAAGCAAGCGTTGGAGAATTATTTGGCGGCGTATTATAAAACTCATGGCTTGCCGTATATCGCATTACGGTTTGCGAATATTTATGGCCCGCGGCAACAGGCGAGTAAGCTGGGCGAGGAGGGTAATGTAATTTCGATATTTTTGAATAGATTGTTGACTGGGCAGCCAGTGACTATTTTTGGGGACGGTTCGGCGTCGCGAGATTATTTGTTTGTGAAGGATGCGGTGCAGGCTTTTATTTGTGCGTTAGAGAGCGACTATGTTGGGGCAGTGAATGTGAGTACTACGGAGGAAACCACGGTGCAGGAGCTTTTTGGGAAGATTGTAGTAATTCACGGAGCCAATCACCCAGTAGGTTATGAGCCGTTTAGAGCTGGTGAGACGATGCGGAGCGTGCTTGATAATGCGTCGGCTAAGGAGTTGTTAGGGTGGCGTCCAATGGTTGGTCTCGACGCCGGACTGAAACAGACATATGATTGGTTTATGGCTACTTTTAAGTAATATATGAAGCGCCTGACAGTCGATGATATTCCGGAAGCGATTGAACTCCTGAAAAACGGGGGTGTGTTTGTTTACCCAACGGAAACATCGTATGGATTGGGTTGTGACGCGACTAATCTGGCGGCTGTGGAAAGGATTTATACTATTAAGGGTAGGCCAGAAACGAAGGCGTTATCCGTGATTTTGCCGTCGTTTGAGGCGGCGACGAAGTATGTTTATTTGCGGACATATTCACGCCGGTTAGCTGAGCACTACTGGCCGGGGCCGTTTACGCTGGTGGCGGAGAAGTTGCCAGACTCAATATTGTCGCCACATTGTACGAGTAAGAATCGTCATGCAATGCGTGTTTCTTCGCACCCAGTTGCGACAGCGTTGGCAGTTGGTGCTGGCGTGCCGATTATTGCGACGAGTGCGAATGTTTCTGGAGCGCAAGATATTTTTACAGTGGCTGATATATTGGCAACATATGAGGGTGCGGTTAACCAGCCGGATGCGTACCTGGATTATGGTGATTTGCCAGTTGTGCCACCAACCACGATTGTTTCCGTAAGGGTTGAGGGGATCAATGTTTTGAGGCAGGGTGGTCTCGTCATTCGGGAGGTATGGTAAGAATTACGCCAAAGAAATCGTTTGGGCAGCATTTTTTGCATGACCAAAGTGTTATTGCTAAGATAATTGAGGCGGCAAGCCCTGAGGATTATAAGTTTGTAGTGGAAGTAGGGCCGGGGACTGGGGCTTTGACTAGAAAACTGCCAGCGAAAGGACTTACGCTACTGGAGGCTGATAGAGAGTTGATTTTAAAATTGGAGACTGATTACCCTGAGGCGACCGTTATTCAGACCGATGCGGCGGCGTTCGATTATGACTTGTTGAGGTTTGAAAATGAATCGTGGCTGTTGATAGGTAATTTGCCATATAACGCAGCGACGGCGATTGTCATGAAGACGCTGGAGGCAAAGCACCCGCCAGCAAGACTGGTGATAATGGTGCAAAAAGAGGTTGGCGAGAGGATGTTGGCGCTGCCTGGGCACATGAGTGTGCTTTCTGTAGCGATTGGTGTTTATGCGACGGCGGAGAAAATTTGTATTGTGAAGCCTGGGGCGTTTGTACCGCCGCCGAAGGTTGATAGCATGGTTTTAAGGTTGACATCGAAAAGCCCCCTCCAACTCCCCCATAACTGGGGGAGGGTTGTTATTGCGTTGGCGAAGGCGGGATTTGCGAGCAGGCGGAAGTTTTTAGTGAGTAATTTGGTAAAGGCGGGAATTTGCGAGGCGGAGAGTGCGAGGGGATGGCTAGTTGAACACGGGTTTACAAGCAAGGCGAGGGCAGAGGAATTGACTGTTGAACACTGGAAGTTGCTGGCTGCACACCTAGGTTAATAACCTGTGCATAGATTTTACTCACTGCATTCCACGCAGTGAATTTTTTTGTTATACTACTCATGTGGTAGACCGATTCGTGCTTATGGCCGAGAACATTGAAGTAACTAAAGCAGTACGCCACGAATTTTCGCGGCAAGAAAAAGTTGGTTATGCGGTGGTAGTAGTCACCGGTATATTGGCTGTTGTTTTTGGCACACTTTACATGGGGACGCATATCAATGCGCCGTTCAAAATTACTTATACTGGCAATCATTTATTGAATGCGGATCAGCAACAAGCGGCACAAATTAGTGCGCAAAAGAAGTTGGATACAGATAGTGACGGCGTGAACGATTATGATGAGTTGAATGTGTATGGTACCAGTCCGTATTTGAGTGACACCGATGGCGACACTATTGATGATGGCACAGAAATCAGTAGTGGTGGTGATCCAACTTGCGTAACTGGCAAGATTTGTCAGAATACAATCAATCAAGTTGCTTTGCCGACGCCAGATATTGGGCCAGAACCAGTCGCACCAGCAGATGTTGACCCTGTTGCAGCTTTGAAAGCTAGTTTGCTAGGTGCACCGATCGCTGATATTCGTGCCTTACTAATAGAGGCTGGGGCAGAGCAGACGGATATTGATGCA
The DNA here is from genome assembly GCA_020053275.1 of bacterium. Classification (GTDB taxonomy): domain Bacteria; phylum Patescibacteriota; class Patescibacteriia; order UBA9934; family UBA9934; genus UBA11707. The sequence goes on along the minus strand of JAGVNL010000005.1, from coordinate 24,353 downwards.
ATGAGTGATACTGATGTGTTGGCGTCGTATACAGATGTCATTGATCAGCTTGAGGCTAGTGGTGAGTTAGCGAAGATAGTGGCTGGAGCTGAAAATTCAAGTGGAAATCCTGTAACTCCAACTACACCATAAATGTATGCGATTTAGCTTTTTACAATCGTGGAGAACAGTTGGATTGCTTTTGCTTTTGTTATCACCGATTGTAATTGGAGTGTTTACGCCGAGTGTTGCTAAGGCAGTTCCAGTTGAATGTCCTTCTTGTGATGCTGCTAATAAGGCTATAGCGGAATATGAGGCGGCAAGAGCTAAGGCGAATGCGGCTGTCAAGAAAACTTTTAGTGCAGTAGTTTTTACTGGATTAATTAACTTGTTGCAGTTTGCGTCGGATAGGGCTGCTTATACGCTAGCTTCTGGTTTGGTTTCTGGTGCGGCAGCTGGTGATCCGCTAATAGAGTTTCGCGATGCTAAAACCCTGCGAAATGATTATTTTGGTGCAGTAGCCGGTGAAGCTGTTGGTTTAATTTCCGAACAAATTACGGCGTATGGTGGAGTATTGAGTAACTTTAATCTTTGTGCGCCAGTTAACCCAAGCATGTTGATTTCTTTGCGGCTTGGTGTTAAAGCGATGTTTGTGCGACCAGATCCGATTTGTGAGTTTAATACAATAAAAGAGAATTGGCAGGGATATATTGCACAGAATAATGCAGACTTTATTAGTGGAGATATTTTTCTCAAGAATGACGCTGTGCTTATTCAACTAGCTGATGCTTTTGATCCACAAATTAATGAATTTCAAGTAGGTGTTCAGCTTTATAGTGATATTTTAGGTAAAGCTAAAAATGATTCTGATTTAGCTGTCGGTAAGTTGTTGATGCGGGGGCCTACTGGGGATGTAGTTAATCTTATTACAGGTAATGTTGAGACTCCATCATCAAAAATTGATTATTTGATTGCTGGGCAGACCTGGGAGGATATGGGGAAGAATCAGAAGTTTGCAAGTATGTTGACGAGTAACGCGGCTGCTTTTGAGCAGGTTGGTTTGCATGCTGCTTCAATGTTCGCCAATACTTTGCTTTCTAAGGGCATGGATGCGATTTTTAGTGGGCAATTTAAGAGTAATCCTGATACAACGGATCCGTTTGATGTTGGATTGATTGCTTTGATGGATAAGGAGACGGAGCAGGCGAGGTTGAAAGCAATGTATACTTCGGTGCCGTTTGAAGTTACTAACTTTGATGCTTTGAGTGAGTACGCCAGTTGCCCTGGTACTGGTAACCGTGGTTTGTATAATTGTGTAATGGATTCCACCTTTGCTAGTGCGGTGTCGCAAGCAGCGGCTGGCAGCCCGATGACGGTGAGTGAGGCGATTGATGAGGGATTAGTGAACGGTGGATGGGCGCTGATTCCGAGTGTTGATAAGTCACGGGATCAGGATCCGTACTGCTACACTTACGGATATTGTTATAGCAATCTAGTTAAATTACGAAAAGCACGAATTATTCCGGATGGTTGGGAGTTGGCGGCGAATTCAATTTATAATAGCGAGAGTAGCCCAGTTACTTTGCAAACTGTGATTGATGGTTTTGATGATTGTAATAGCGCTGGGCAGCCTGATGAGTCGCATAATTGGTGTAAGATGATTGATCCAAACTGGATTTTGAAATATCCAGACGCCACTTGTAAGAACTTGGCTTATGGTGAGCTACTTGAATCTTCTTCGGATGCTACGCGTCAACAAGCGTGTGTGGACGCGCCAAGCTGTATAAGCACGGATGCGGACGGTAATTGCGACGGTGGTTATGGTTATTGCGTACGGGAAGATAATGTGTGGCTGTTCCGTGGCGATGAATGCCCAGACTACGCATCTTCCTGTTTAGCATTTACGGATAGTGATGGAGGCGATGCGAATTTTATTACGAATACTGTTGATTACGGTAGCTGTGATAGCAGTAACGCTGGCTGTTTGTGGTACGCCACTAAGAAAGCCCTGCAGGGAGACGGTAGCTTTGCCTGGCCGACGATAGCGGATGTAGCGGTGGCAGATGCGGCGGCAGACGCTTATGAGTCACGGATTTACTTTAATAGTCAGGTAGAAACTTGTGACGCAGACGCAGCTGGCTGTACGGCGCTGGTGGAACGAGGTATGGATTTGAGCCTTAACTTATTGCCAAACTCCAGTTTTGAGACTGATAGCGATGGTAATGATTTGCCAGATAACTGGTTGACTACTAATCCAGCAGCTATTAATTGGGATATTAGTGGTGATTACTCACTTGATCTTGACGCGGCAATAAACTCGACCGTTGGTGGCGTGCTTTATCAGAGTGGTTTGATATTGGAGCAATCCAGTTTTTACACGGTGTCGTTCTATGCCAAGCAGGGGGTGGATGGTGAGCAGACGGCTCATGTGTTGGTCGATTTGACTGCCAGTAATGGTGAAACGGTTGATTTAACAGGTACTAGTTATACGACTAGCTGTAGTATTGGGGCGACAGATAATGTGATGGAGCTTGCGGGTACGGTGTCTTCCACAGACTTCGCACGGTTTGTTTGTACCTTCTCCGTACCGTCATTAGCTGACCGGGCGGCGACTATTTATGCGGATGTGGAGATTGGCAACGGCGTCGTGGCGGATGTTTGGATTGATAGCATTCAATTAGAGCAAGTAGAAGCCGTGACGGATTACCATGACGGTTATAGCTCAGATTCTGTTACCTACGCTTATGCCAATGTGCCACCACAGTATTTAGGCTGTACTGGAGCGAGTACGGATGCTGCGGAATGTGCCGATTACTCGACGATTTGTGCAGAACAAGATGTTGGCTGTACCGAATATACGCCAACCAATGGCGATCCTGCGGTGTTCGGCGTAGTTAGTAGTTTAGATACTTGTCCAGCTAGCTGTAATGGTTACGATAGCTACAAACAGGAGGCGACGCTGTACGAGCCAGATGGTGATTTCCCAGTTTACTTTATTCCAGAGAGCGCAACTTCGTGTAATGCGGTGGACGCTGGTTGTGACGAGTTCACCAAGCTTGATGATGAGTCGCTGAATTATTTTACTTATTTACGAGCTTGTTTGACGCCAGAACAGGATGCTGGTGCCACTTATTATACATGGGAGGGGAGTGACGCTTCTGGGTATCAGTTGATTACCTGGACACTGCTAGAGTCTGATTTGGATGCTTATACGACTAGTGCTTATGCTAGTGGCGTTGGTGTAGAAACTAATCCTGGCAAGGCTCCTTGTACTTCTTGGGTGACGACGGCGAGTGATATGACATGTGCAGATGACGCTGCTGGCGATGGTCATTTTGATACGGATACTGAAACTTGCGATGAACATGATGATATTTTTACCAATCCAGATTGTCGGGAGTTCTATGACACTGCTGGAGACATCCATTATCGTTTGTGGAGTCAAACAGTTACGGTGAATGAAGCTTGCGCTAGTTACCGCAAGACGGATTTGGTTGGTTTGAATTTGGACAGCGATGGCGATGGCACGGTGGATAATATTTTGGCTGAGGATAATTGTACCAATTCAGGTGGGTTCTACGATGACACGCTGGCTGAGTGTATTTATTACGGTTATTCGGAAGAGAGTACCACTTGTAGTGCAGCGGCGAACGGTTGTCGTGATTATACTGGCGGCCGCAGTGCCAACAGCCGAGTAGCGTTTACGGATACTTTGGAGGATGGCGATTATATAAATTGGGATGCGGCTTCGCTTACGGATGTGAGTTACAGCAACGAAAGTGTGGCGACGGATGGTCATTCGCTCTCGGCGCTTGGTCAGACGGTTTGGACATTTATGGGCGGCACAGCGGCTGATACTTGTGCAGATGAGGAGGGTTGTGAAAAGACTGCAGTGTCGCTCGGTGGTATTTGTACGGTTAGCTTAGACGGTAATTACTGCGGAACTTTGCAGGATGAGTTGTATACTGGCAAAACTTATACGCTTAGTTTTTGGGCGAAGGGTACCGGGTCCTTGGTAGCCGGGTTTGATATTAACGCTGCTCCTTCCAATATTCCTGGATCTGTGGCCTTCGGTTCTGAAGATGCTGTATTTGGCACCGTTACCTTGTCGTCCTCGGATTGGCAGGAATATAGTTTGGGGCCACTCAACATGACGGCGGAGGATTATGCTGACTTCGGCAACGGTACGGTGTTGGCGTTTGTACCTGGAGCGACTGACCGCTTCTACTTGGATAATGTGGTGCTGCGCGAGGGTGAAGATAGTATTGATGTGATTAAGGATTCTTGGGTGACGCCCGCTGAGTGTGATGAGACGCCAGAAGGAACGGCCTCACCGCAGTATTACTTGGGTTGTCAGGAATACACTTCGCAGCTGGGAGATGTGAGTTACGAAAAGTCGTTCTCGTCGCTGTGTTCAGAAAATAAGGTAGGTTGTGCCGCTTATTATGAAACGGCACAGACTGGTTCACCGTACGGCGTGGTAATGGGTTTGACCTGTTCTAACTTGATATTGGACGCTGATGGCGTGCCAGAAATTGTACTAACTGCCACTAATTGTTACGACAGTGTGGATAGTGCAGACGCTACGCTTTACGACACGGGTAGCCAGTTCCTTTGTACGATTGGCGTCGGTTTTAACAGCTGTAGTGCCAACATTGCTTGGAATATTCCAGCGGATCAGTTGCCAGATCATTTAAGTTATGGTCCTTCCGCGTTGGTTGTGCCAGCGGATGCTTCACTTTACTTGATTGTTGGTGATGAAAATGTTTGTGCTGCGGTGGATGCTGGTTGTCAGGAGGTTGGTTTGCCAACTTTCAGTCAAGATAGAACACAGGTGACGGCAAGTACCTCTACATATTTGCTAAACAAGCCTGCGGATTACACGACTACACTTTGCTCGCAGGAAAACCTGTTCTGTGAGGCATGGGATGCTGGTGAGAATGGCGATTACTATTTTAAGGATCCTGGGAACCATACTTGTGAATACAGGACTGGCGTTACTATCGACGGTGTTAGTTACGACGGTTGGTTCAGGACTGGCGTGGACGCTTTCTGCTACGGTAGCGGTACTTGTGCAGAAAGTGGCGATGTATGTTCGTTGGATTCCGATTGTGGCAGCGGAGATACTTGTAGCATTACTACTGGTTCGTACTTGATTGGTGGGGATATGTCGGGCATCTGGCGTAATGGGGACGACGATTATAGTATGTGGGCTGGTACTTGCGAGGCTGGCTACAGCACCTGTAGCGAGTTCCAGGATTTGCTCGATATTGCTGAGGGCGATATTTATGGCGAGTCTGATGGTGAGTCTTATTACTATCTCGATAACAACAGCTTGGATGAGTCAACTTTGACTAACAATGAAAAATGCAACGGACAGGTGAGCCAGAAGGCTGGTTGCGTGTTGTTTAACGACACTGCGGTAACGGCACAGACATACAATGCTAGCGCAAGTTATATTGCTAGTTTGCATGCTGATGCGCTGTTTGGAGACAAGCCGAATGCGCTGGAGGAGCCGATTTCATGTATGGGTGTGTCTGGGTCGATGATTACTACACCAAGCGGTGAGAATGTTGACTTGTGTGCTAGTCGTTGTGCTTATGGTAGGCACGATATTGAGGATACTTCGGACGATCCTTCAGCTGGAATTGCTGTAGAAATAATCGCTGAATTAAATACATTTGATAGTACTCCATTCACGCGCGATGAAATGTATATATTTGGTGTGTCGTGTATAGAAGACACGGATTGTTATGATCAGGAGAGCGATTTAGGTGAGATGGTAGCCGGTACTTGCGAAACAGCGGTGGCAATTACTAGAGGACTTGGTACTGGCGAAATGTTGACCGAGGAAGCTGTGCCTCGTTTGGAGGATGATAGTAACCGCGTGTTGAAAGTGAACCGCGACAGGCAGTGTAGTGAATGGTTGAGCTGTGCCGATAGTCAGCAGGTTTGGGATGCTAGGACGAGTACTTATCGCACGATTTGTGGCGACATTGATTTATGTGATGAGTATTCTGGCACTGGCGATGCTTCATTCTGTAGCAGTTGGGTACAGGATGATGTGGCGACTACGCTTGATGTTAGTAGATATACAAGCCGTGATACCAGTTGGTATGGTCATGAGTATTCTGGTTACGCGATTCCTGATTTGTTGCCGGTGCAAATGTTGAGTCAGGTGAATATAACGCCGCCACCTGGGTACTGTAATTTACCGAGGACGGCGTCGGTTACCGATAGAGCACTTTATCAAGGTGATGCTTGTACGAGGGATGCGGATTGTGGTGGAGGAAGGAGCGGCACCGAGGTGTATGTTGGCTCGTGTCCAGAGGCTTCTGAGGCAGACTACCGTTTGGTGTTTGATGCTGGTAGTTGTGACGAAGTATACGGCGCGAGCTGTACAGTTGGTTATTGTTCGGACACAGGTTCCGCCTGCAGTGCGAACGATCAGTGCAGTAGCAATGAGTGTGTGATTGGTACTTGTTATACCGTTAGCTTAGACGATTGTGTAACGAGTAGCGATTGCGATGGCGATACTTGTTTAGTGTCAGGTAAGTGTGCTGAGGATCATGGTAGTTTGAGCGTGGGCTTGGAGTGTGGTGAGGGTCAGACACTTTATGAGGATATAAGAGTGCAGACAGGCACTTGTATTAACCAGACTTGTTTGTTGACGCCAGACGGCGTGCCAGTAGAAACCGGTACTGTAGAAGCTAAGGATTGCCGAGCATATCCAGAAAGCACTAGCCCGTTTGCTACAGAGATTGTTAGCCAGTTTGTGAACCCAGAGGATGATGAGGATCCTTTCATGGCACCATTCACCTTCTCTCAGGTTGCTGACTATCTTGAGAGTGCGCCAGACATGATTCCGTACTCATTTATTACTGGCTTTGATAATGCTAATGTTTGTAACGCCGGTGAGGATTGTTCTTGCAGCTATCGCAAGATAACCTATGGTACTGGTAGTGCTACTCGTTATATTTCTTCCGACACCGCGATTACGCAAGCAACTGGTGTTTGTGTTGGTGGTGGGTATGACGGGGCTTACTGTACAAAGGGTGACGCTAGTGGTGCTGATGTTATAGGTGAGGATGCTTGTGAACGGGGTTGGGACTCCAGTTTAGGAATAAACGGCGCGGTGCCATCAGCTGAATCTACTGACGGTTTGAATGAGAGTGGTGATGTTAAAGGTGGCGGTACTTGTGAGTTCCCAAGCCAGGAGGATGTGATACTTGGGCTTGATGGCTACTGTTTGGAACGCGATACTTCTATCAATACCAACGGCAACCGCGATGACGCGCATCGTGCTTGTTTGACTTGGTTGCCAGTTGACCAGTTGGCCGGTAGCACGGACTTATATGGCAAGGACTTGAGTGCTGGGTATTTCACGGAGACGAGTGTTTGTTCGTATACGGATGTGTTTGTGGATTTGGGGCCTTCTGCAATATCTGAGGCATATGTTTCACCTAGTGAAGCATCGTTTCAAGTCGCTTGTGCTAGTGGACCAGTGTCGGATGTGTTAGTTGGAGATTCTTATACTGATAATATAGCTTTGTGTGTTGATCAGGCTATTTGTCCAACTGGATACTGGGCTCTTATTGGTCAGCCGTCATGGAGAAATGCCGATGCTAATAAGGTTGGTGGTCCAGCTGATGCTTGTACTACAGGGTTCAATCAGTGCCCTTACGCTTGTATTCCTTTTAGTGCTTCGATTCCTGACACGGATGATTCTTGTGATCCTGATAGTAGTTATATGACTAGGATTCTTGAGGGTTTGGGAGGCATAGATAATTTGATTGATGAGAGTGGCAATGCTTATGGATATGGAGGAAGCGTGACTGAAGATGACTCATTAGCTTATCAAAACTTTGGTAGTCTATTGTGGAATCTTAAGGATTGCAGGGCACGAGGTGTGGCCTATACTGATGTTGTGTATAACGATATTTTTGGGATCGATGATCAATTTGGGTGGTCAGCATTAGTGTTCTATACGAATCTTACTTTTGAGCCTTTTGCATTTTCTTATTGGTCAAATTCTAATTCTGAGATATATCCTGCCTGTAAAGATGTTGTTAAGGTAGTTGATGGTTCTGCTAACATTGGTTTTCCGTTTACTGATAGGATTCTTAATGAGCATTCAGAATATTCAATCATTGATGTTGATTATGACCGAATGCAATTTTCTAGGGATATTACACCATATCCTTATGGTGCAATTATAATGGATCTTTCAACTAGAAGTATTAATGACCCACCGATTATCACAGCCGCTTGTTGGTCAGATGTAGATGCAGATCATTTAAATGGAGGTAGGGTTTATCCTCCTTCCAGTGACTCATTTAATTCATGTGATATTGATTATAGTTTAGTTTCTGAAACATCACCTGGGAACAGTCTGGCACGAGCATGGACAGAATTTACATTGGATTTCTCTGGGAGTTATGATTCGACTGTCTCTGATTTTTATACCAAGGATGATATTTGGTCTGTAAGGCCAGACCCCGGTACTATTGGTGCGTCATTTGATAGAATCAAACAGATATTTGCCAAACAAGACATTGGCACTGAAACTAATTTTAGTAGTTGGAATGGAGATTGGTCGTCTGATGGTAGTGGCCGTAGTTATGAAATATCTAGTACAGACGACGGTGATTATGACGCTTATGATGTGCGGGGGGCGGAGGGGAACTCGCCGAAGGTGTGGGCGCTCAATAATTCGACTTGTGATGGAACGCAATGTGAGGAGGGAGATGAGAGTGCTTTGACGGTGAATGATCAGAATAGTGGCGATCAGGAGGGGGCTGGCGGATTCTTCCGCGCTTACCTTAAGTTCTATGCGGCGGCGGATAAGAACCAGCTGCCATTACGGCGTGTGATTGTTGATTGGGGTGATGGTAGGCAGAGCGGCAGTGATGATGATGGCAACTTCTACAAAAATCATCGCGGGTTGCAGGAGGGGACGAGTACCAGTATTTGCGACATGGATGAGAGTGATGAGGGTTATGAATGGGGTATGAATGCCAGCAGTTGCGACCCTAATTACTTTAGCTATAACCATAACTACACTTGTAATGATGGGTTGCTAGGTGAAATGGAGGGTTGTGTTGACGCCGACTTAAACGGCATCAACGATGTTTCGCCGTGTATGGCAAGTACTGACGAAGGCGATTTCTGTGTCTTTACGCCAAAGGTACATGTAAGGGATAACTGGGGTTGGTGTACGGGGGTTTGTGAGGGTGTAAGTACTGATACGATCGTCGATCACTCTGCTGATGAAGGCAATGATGGTGGTGTAGGATGTTTTGATAGTGTGGGTTCGATATCATCGGCTCGCTCTGGGAGCGAATGTGCATTTGATTATTATCCTACTAGTACAGTGTCGGCAACTGATCCGTGGGTGCATTATGATGGAGCGGTTTATGTGAAGCCTTAATAAAACAAAATACACTCGATGTAGACCGAGTCTACGACGAGTGTATTTTGCGTTAGGCTGGTGTGTTGTTTCGTGCTGGAAAATGAGAATCCCCCAGCCTCTCTCCGAAGGCTGGGGGACCGTCTCTTGCTCGAGTTAACGAGCAGGGCTACTGGCAGGTGATGTTTTCGCCTGCGCTGGTGGTGAACGACACGATGCCGTCCTTCTGGTTGATCGTTGAGTTGACGATAGCACTTTCGCTGTTCATCAGTTGCAGTGTATCGCCTACAACTTCAATCCACTTATCACTATCCGTTACTCCCATAACTTCGAGTTTGTATCCGTACTCCACTGCCAGGCGATCCTGGTCGTAGTCACCCGTACCACCTTCGCCGTTGTCGTAGTGACACACTGCAGCTCCGAAGTCGAACCAGAGGTTCAGGTTCGCCGTGAGGTTCATCACGCCGTCGGGGACTGGGTAGACTGAGAGCGGATCTTCACAGTCAGCCGTTTGTCCATCATGCGTCTCCCAGTAGTGGGGGCTGGCCGTGTTGCAGACAGTGTCGTAGGTGGGGCTGAAGATGTACAGCTCGCCAGCCGCGTCGTCGAAGGCGAGTTGCTTGGGCATGGTTGCCCAGAGGCCGTTCGCGTCTTCGAAGAGCGGGGTGGGTTCGCCTTCTACCAGCCTGTTCGCGTCGCCGGCGGTGAGCCAGGTCAGCTTGTTGGCCTGCAGCGTGAGGATGGTGCCGCCAGCGGTGCTGTTGCCGGAATGCGCCACCTCGTCGCCCAGCTGCGTGGCCAGAACATCACCTTGCGGGATGCCGAGTTCGCTGACTTCGTAGGCCAACTGCATGGTGACTGGAGGATCGCCAGTGTCGTCATCTGTGCAGTCGGCGTCGTTGGCACAGTTGGTGTCGTCGTCGCCGCTGCCGCAGCTGGAACACGGGAGGTCCACGCAGGCGGTGAGGGTGAAAAGAACGAGGGAGGTGAGGGTGTTCGTGGTCATGGTGTACTCCTGAGTGGTGAAAGGTAAAGCCCCCTCCAACTCCCCCATGACTGGGGGAGAGGCGAGCTTGAGAACGAGAGGATCTCGTGTGCTAACCGTAGCCCAAAAAGGCGTTTTTGTCAATGGTGTGGATAAGATTTTTGGGGGAGTTTGGTGGGAAATGTGGCTAATTTTAGAGGTTTTAGTTCAACCCTAAGGGTCGGTCAACGCTAAGGGTTGATTGACGGGGTGATGAGGAGTAAGATTGGAGTGTTAGAAGTTTGGCATTTGAAAGTGTGGTTTCGGAATTACCCGGAGCAACAGCCAAAAATGTCAAAAACCTAATTGGGATAGACAATGTTCACCTCAGCTCTGGCCATTTTGGCCGCACTCAGCCTGTTCATGGGCTGTGAAGATGAAGTTCTCGGCGACACCGGCGTTCAACCTGTGGCGGATACTGGAGGACTGGAACACGGTCCGATGGATCCTGACATGTTTGCTCGTACGGCGACCTACTACATCGCCAACACGCTCAACGCGGCGAACGAGTACACGGGCTGTTCCAGCGCGGTGCGGGTCACGGCAACTGGCACTGGCATCACGAAGATCGTGCTGACCGACGCTGGTTTCACCTTCGACACGCTCACCTCGGGTGGGACGACGCGGCTGTACGACACTTGGTACAATCAGGGTACCACCCGGTGGGACAAGGACTGGACTTCTACCAGCACCGGCTACGGCATGGTGGGTACCATCAAGGTGGTTGTCACCGGCACCACGATCACTGGCCTGAGCTTCTGGTTCACGGACAGCATGGGGTGTGTCGACTAACGAGCTTTCGTTAAGTAGATATTAGCCCAATACAACGGCCTTCGGCGCGGCCCCTTGAAAGGTCGCGCTGTTTTCTATGAAAAAATATTGGTTAATTATTTTCCTTGCCGTTATTATCGTTTTGAGTGGTGTGTTTGTTTTGTTGAGGCAATTAGCGTCGACGAAAAATGTTGATTTGGTTTCAGATGATACGGCTGCTGTTGGAAAATTATATGAGAATGATATTTTGACTTCGGATAATGTGCGATTGCATTTTTGGTTTTACAATGAGGGGACGAGTACGGTGACGGTTTTTTTTCATGGTGGCGTGTGTGGTGATTCTTCGCAGTTTAGAGCAATGGGGGCAGAGGTTTATCGCAAACAATTTGGTTCGTTACTAATTTTTGATGAACGAGGTTGTGGTAAGTCGCAGCTTGATGTGCCTGCTGAAAGTATTAATGCTGCAAGGTTAGCGCTGGATGTCGACGAATTGCGGGCGATAGTAATTCCGAATAAACCAATCGTGTTACTCGGTCGTTCTTATGGTGGAGTTTTGGCGACGCTTTATGCTACTTCAAAACCTAAAAATGTGGTGGGGGTGGTTTTGGTGGCGCCTGGTTATTTTGATGCGGCGACGAGTATTGCAGGTGGTGCGCTGATTGATCCAGTAGTTAATGCCCGGATATTGCAGGCTGAACATGATTATTTGATAGAGCATTATAACAATTTTGTGGTGGCTGATGATTCTGTTACAGGCGGCATGACTGATAGTTATTTTTCTAATTTAGCGGTGACTACAGTTAATCATATAGAGTGGTTGGCGAGTTTGTCAGATATCCCAACTTTAATTATTACTGGTGAGTTTGATACTAGAGTGCCACAACTGGCGGTGCAGGAAATGAAAAAAGTTTTGCCGAGTGCGATTTATGTTGAGATTGCTAATTCCGGACATTATGGCCAGTATACTCATGAGGAAGAGTTTTTAGCGGCGGTGCAGGAGTGGTGGATAAAATAAAACTTATCCCCACTAATTGTCGCCAAGCGTCGACAGTGAAAGTGGGGTTATAATGCGAGAAAAATTGATGTAAGCAAAAGCTGTCGGCTGGCGTCGACAAGAAATGGCTCACGAGGGCTGTTTTTTGTTTGAAGGAGATTTTGGGGCGGGCTATAGTTTAAGCACGACGTCGACAGAGGGAGACAGCCAACTATCACAAACGCTTAGGTATGAAGTCGCAATATCTAGATTGAGTAGATATTGGACGGCACGGTAGCAAGGCGTTGTCACGGATGGTGCGTCTCGGGCTCAAACGAGATACTGGGGAGTAGTTCTTGTTTGAGCCTCGTCGCCTCTGGTAATTGGAGTTAGTAATACCGCCCTTAGGTTGTTCTGTCTGCGTGACGGACGCTCCTAAAGCCAAAGGGATGTGTTGACCAATTCCGGCCAACCTCCCAGTGGAGTCCAAAATGCGTTCCTTGCCATTTTTCTTTGGTGTCACGATTTCGCTCGCCATCATATCTTTGATGAACGGGTGTTGCGGCGGTTTGTGCATGGTCGAACGGTCGGCCGAGCAGGCTGGTGGTGAAGATCAGGTGACTGTTGACCTGCCGTTCACGGCTGGTTATACCGCTCGCTGCGTGCAGGGGGTGAACGGTGCCTACTCGCATCACTACAACTCCACCATGTTCGATGTCGACTTCGACACGCCGAACAATGTGGACGACATCATCTACGCCCCGAGCAGCGGCACGGTGTATGTGCATGAGAGTGACCCGACCCACAACTTTGGCCGGCACATCAACCTGGACCTGAACGACGGTTCCTACATTGTGCTTGGGCACATGAAGGACATCTTCGTCAGCGACGGCAGCGAGGTGGCGGCGGGGCAGATTTTGGGCTACGAGGGCACGACCGGCTACAGCACTGGCGATCATGTCCATGTTGGCAGGCACAGTGGGGACGCGGCGCGCGATGCGGTTTACGGCACTTCGCTTGAGGGCTTGGCCTTCAACTTGGTGGACGAGACCGTGGGCGAGTCGTTGACCTCCGAGGCGACGGGCGACATGACCTGTGACTTGTCGGCGGGGCACTACTACTCCTCGCTGAATAGCGTGAACCGCTGGCACCCGAACGGCAGCTTGATCAAGACGCCAGCGGATGCGCAGGTGTACCTGCTCGAAGATGGGTTGACGCGCTACATCAGCGGCGAATCCGCGTTTTGGAGCCGTAACTACAGCTTCAGCGAGGTGGCCTTGGTGGACGACGATGAGCTGGCCTGCTACGGCTGGGGCTTGGATGTTGCTGGCAGCTCCGAAGTGCAGGCTGTGTACCAGTCGGGCGTGGTGTGGCTGCTCATTGGCCAGGCAAGTGACGGCACTCGGCAACGCTGGCATGTGCGGTCCACTGGCTGGCAAGCTGTGCTCAAGAGTTGGGGAATCACGGCCTCCACCTACAACGACCTGGCGACCAAGCCGAGCAGCGGCAATGTCACGAGTTGGCCGGACAGCGGGTACGCTTTGTTCCGTGACGGCAGCCTGGTGTCGGAGGTGAGCAGCAGTGCGGTCTACTTCATGAGTGACGGGATTGCCATGCCGGTTGAGAGCTGGGACACCTTCCTGCTCATGGGTTTTGGCGGTCGGGCGGTCAGCGAGGTGGACAACGGCACGGTGGCAGCAGTCATGACGCGAGTCGGCGATTGCGGCACCAACACCTACTGCATTTCGCACGACGATGTGGCCACCTGCGGCGGATCGTCGGGAGGTGAGGGTACCTATGATGGTGAGGGTGGCGTGCCGGATTCTGGCCTCGACACGGGCTATGTGCCGCAGCAAACGGACACGGGCAGTGACGCACCGAATGGCAGTCTCAGCGTGAGCTGGACGACGCCTGGCAATGTGTTGGCGAGCAGCATCAAGCTTTCTGGCGAGTATTCGTCAGGCGGCGTGGCGCAGGGCTGGCGCAACTATGGCGAGGTGACCAACGCGGTGAGTGCGACCAATGTGTTTGCGGCGGCAAAGGCTGGCGATAGCTGGCGTTTCTCGGCCGAGTACACGGTAGGCGGCAACACCAGCTGGTCGTGTTTGGCACCGTTTCCGCCTGGTACGGTGCAGGGTAGCGCGACGGCGGTGTACAACGGCCAACCGCTCAGCGTGGTAGCAACGGCTGACCCGAGCAGCAACGGCTGTGGGTTGACGGTGACTGTGCCGAGCTGAGGCGTGATTGGCTGAGGCTTCTTCTCGATGACGCTCGTTTTCTCTCCTGGGGACGAGCGTCATTTTTCTAACTTTTTAATGGTCAACCCTTAGCGTTGACCAACCCTAAGGGTTGAATTATGCAATTATGAGACTATTACAATTTGCCATGGATGGTTACTATCATATCTACAGTCGAGGAACGGATAAGAGAGATATATTTTTGGATTCTGGTGATTATGGTCGTTTTTTGACTAATTTGGCGCGTAGTAAACACAACTTATTTCATGGGCGTCATGAGGTTGCGCTATTGGCTTATGTGTTGATGCCTAATCATTTTCACTTGGTAGTGCGTCAAAAGGAAGCAAATGGTATATCGACTTTAATGGAAAGATTAGGGAATGGTTACGCGAAGTATTTTAATATAAAGTACGACAGGTCTGGGCGGCTCTTTGAATCTACCTATAAAGCGAAGGTTATTGAGGACGAAACATATTTACATTCTGTGATTGAGTATGTTCATCGAAATCCAGAGGTTTTATATCAATCACTTGATGAGAATGCTAGAGGTAAGGAATTTGCCCTGTACGAGTGGTCGAGTATGCGCCACTATCAGGGTTTATTCCATGATCCAGTGGTTGATGAGGGTGAGATAGCTGTGATTTTTGGTAGCAGTCAACCCTTAGCGTTGACCGACCCTAAGGGTTGAATTAGAAGTGTGATATACTTGTGTATGACTATGAAGTATTTTGGTAAGCTTGCAGGAATTGGGCGAGAATTAGTGCGGCATTACGGGAAGATATTGCTTTTGTTATTGGTGGTAACATCAATAAGTGTACCGGGAGTTTTGTTTGCTGCAGGTGCTTCTGCTTCTGTTGATTTAACACCAGAAACGGTAAGTGACATGTTAACTATACCAGAAGCATCAACGCAGGGCGGAGAATCATATGCTGATTTAAATCCAGTAACAGTAGAAGCTGGCAATGATGCAGCCGACGCAGCAATAGTTGCTGATGCTGGTGAGGGCGGCGGGTTTACGACGGCTGGGGTGATAACTGCTCCGCTGAATTTTTTGATTACTTCGTTAGCCGCGCTTTTTAATTATATTGCGATGGGAGTCGCCTTGATGATTTTGACTCTCATCAAGATGATTCTTATTCCGATTTTGAGTTACGATGGTTTCGCGACTAGTCGCATCATTACTCTTGGTTGGAGTTTGGTTCGTGATGTAGTGAACATGTTCGTGGTGGTGGTACTGCTGGTGATAGCTGTTATGACCATTGTTGGTAGTCAAAAAGCCAACTGGGAACAGCAGATCCCGCGGTTGTTTATTTATGTTATTGCGGTTAATTTTAGCAGGACTATTTGTGGGCTATTGCTTGATGTTGGCAATGTCATAATGTTCCAGTTTGTTAATGCTATTCTTGATGTTGGAGCGGGTAACTTTGCGCAATTATTGAAGCTGAATATTAGCGGTACTTTTGCCGACATTGGCCAGAAGGCGCTGGAGGCACCGCAAATGTTGGCTAGCGCTTACTTGCAGCTAGCTTTGTTGCTGGCAGTGCTGGCTGTGATTGGCATTATGGTACTGGTATTTTTGTATCGTATTGTGGTGTTGTGGGTTCTTATTATTATGTCGCCAGCAGCCTTCTTTTTGGGTGGCATAAAAGATGTTCTTGGCCAGGCTGGGAGCGCATATAATGAATGGTGGAAGAAGTTTAGTTCGGCAATTATTCTGGGTCCGATGCTCACCTTCTTTTTGTGGCTGGCGTTGGCGGCCGCAAGTACTGGCGACATTATTTCTAGTGAGAATTTTCCGACAGGGGAGGCGACAGAAACAATGCCTGGATTGGTACTTCAGCTTTTTGATATGTCACAGTTGTCTGGTTTGTTTTTAGGCTTGGTGTTGTTGGTGGTTGGCATGCAACAAGCATCTAGTGCGGCTGGTTCGCTTGGTGGTGTGGCGGCGTCGTTTATTAATGAAGGCATGGGCATGAGGATTGTGAAGGGTGCGATTCGTATGCCAGCGCAGCAGTTGGGGAGACAATTTAATAAGGGCTTGAGTCCTGTGAAGGGCGGTACGCTAACTGGAGAGCTCGGTAAGCAACTTATTGCAAGTGGGCAAACTGTTCGAAGTAGTAGGCTGAATACGATGACTGGTGGATTACTTGGTGCGACTTATGGCAGGGCGTTGTCAGAAGGTGGTAGCGTTTTGCAGGGTTTTGGTGATGCGCAGCTACATGAATCTCAGCATAATGCGGATGAGCGAGTTAAAGGTTGGAGTAAGGAACGATTGGCTTCTGAGTTGGCGTTGGTGACGAGTGGTGAAGGAGCTGGATTGTTGTCGACGGTGGACGCTCAAAACTCTGCGTTGAAACGATTGGTTACTGAGAAGAGTACGCAAGATACGCTGGAGGCTGAGATGGTGAAAAAACATGGTGCTACGGATGGTGCAGAGCGTTTCCAGAACGCTATGCGGAGTGCTATTGGTACTGTTGAGCATCATGAGTCGCATATTCTTGGAGATAATGAGAAGGATGGACAGAACTTTAATGATACTAAGACACGGTTCGTGCATTTGCTTGGAGAAATGCGAGATGAGGATGGCACGATGGTTGATGCGTCAACTCGTCAACGAAGGCATATGGATCATGCTAAATTTGATGCTAATAAGATGAGCACTGCTGCAATTAGAGATGAGGGTATTCAGAATATTGCTAATACATTGATAGGAAGAGTTAAAGAGAATGGAGATGAGGTTAGTAAATTGGATGAATGGAAAGAGGGTAAGGGTATAAGCACTAAATTGCATGATGCGTTATTGCAGGCTCCAAATAGATCAAGACAGACTGAGACAGCTTTGGCACCTTGGGTGACTGGTGCACAACGAGATGCAACTCTTAATAATACAAACATTGAAGAAACAAATATTCGTTCAGCAATTACTGGTGGGGCATTGGAGATAAATAGTCTAACGGCTAATGACTTTGCGGCTGGCGGTGGTCCCAACCCAGGTCATCGTGGAGAAGAGATCGCGAGTGCTATTGCGGCCTCTGGAAATAATTTTGGTCTAGCACATAATAGACTTGATCCAGCTGTATTGACTGCGTTTAATGATTCTATTGAAAATGTCATTGATGATGTGGGTAGGTCAAAACAGGAGATTATTAAAGCGATTTCTACAAGATTCTTACAAACTGAGGATTCAACTTATTTCTTTGATCCAGCTAGAGCTTCGGCTGGTCATACGGAGGGCAACGAGACGGCAGCCTTGGCGAATGTTATTAGCAACGATCCAACAGCTATTCGTCATTTTGCGGCTCAAGTTGGCGCTCATGGAGGTGTGAATCATGAGAGAATTGAAAATGTTATTGAAACTGCTGTGTCAACAACCATGATTAATACTCTTAAGAATCAGTTGTCTAAATTCAATCCTCGTACTCAAGCTGCTCAAATAAGAAATACCAGAGCTGCTTTGGAGACAATTGGTGAGGCTATGGATACTATTGCAACTCGTGTTGAGAATGCTAGACAGGCTGCAAAAACGGCATCCGATGCAGCCTCGAGGTCGCATTCCGCAGCTGATCAGGCTGCTGCTCGTGTTGCTGCTGAGGAATATGCAAGGCAGAATAGGGGTGGTAACTTTAATGCTAAACATATTAAGATTCGTGAGGTAGTGCGTGAATTGTAAAATGTATGGAAGGGGGGAATATTCGAGCCATTCCAATTGTTAGCCAGTTTTTGACGAGTGGGAAGTCCATTCCGCAGCTGGAGGCGATGCAGGAGAGGTACAGGCTGCCTGTTAATAGGGCGGATGAGTATTTAACGCTGTGCCGGGCGGTGATGGACGGTGATATAGAGTTGAGTCACATGCCGGAGATGATTGCGGAGGCGTTCGGGGTAGATGGTGAGGTGGCAAAGAAAATAGCTTGTGATGTGGCCGGGATACGGTTGTTGCCGCTTGAGAATTATATAGCTGGGGTTGGTGAGCAGATTGTTAAGTGGGGTGGAAAAGTGGCGGATTATACTGATTTAAGGGTAGGTAAGGAGAAGATTACTGCAGATAGGTTCGCTGGTAATTTGACGGAGAGTTTGGAGTTACCGTTGCAACCTGTGCATATTAAGCGGTTAGGGTTTTTGGTAAAAAGTTATTTTACTGGTGAGAAGACACGAGAGGCGACGATGACTTTTTTTGCGAGACCAGTGAATATTGGTGGGCTTGGCTTGCCGCTTGAAGATGCAAAAATGTTGATTGAGAGTGTTGATGAGTCAAAAGAGTTGGTGGAGTTTGTTGATGATGTGAATGAGGAGACTTTTAAGGATGAAGATGAGGAGGAGGTTGGTGGAGTAGGGGATGTTGGGGAAGATGAAGAGGTTATCGATGAGAAAGTCGAGGTTCCGGTGATTACGAATTTGCCGGAGGTGGCGCTGAGTATGGAGGTGTCGACGACGACGCCGGTGATGCCTGAAGTTATTTTGGCTGCGCCAGAGGTTGATACTGATAAGCAAGATATTGTTAAACAGGCGCAGGTGAGTGCTAAGAAAGACATTGCGAATGACGGGAATAGTGAGAGGTTGAAGGCGGCTGTGGATAAGGCAGTGGTGGTGGCGACGACGACCTTGACCGAGAAACGGTTGGCTAAGAAAGATTTTGCTGCGGTGGCGGAGAAAGCAATAAGGGGAGTACGGGAGGAAATGCAGACAAGAAGTTTGTTTCTGAAGGATTATGGTTTGGATGAAGCAGCTATAGACAAGCTGATGGTGGCGATTGCTGATGGTAAGAAATTTTATGATGGGGCGCGGGTTGAGCTCAGCTTGATTTCTCGTTTGCGACCAACGCTGAGCGTTGGTGGAGAAGGAGTTGTAAAAAGTGTTGTGCCGACAGCGGCAGAGGTGATGGATAAGCGGTTTGCGGAGGTGACGAAGACTTTACCGAAGGCGTCGATTAAGCCGGTGTTAGATGAGGCGAGGGTGAGTGCTGCTAGGAGTAAAGAGGATGAAGTGGCTGGGCAAGCAGCGAAGATTGATCAAGCAAAATTAGAGGTGGCTGCGGAGAAGTCTAAGCCGGTGATGGCGAAGACTTCGTTGACGGTTGGGAGTGTGCCGCCGCCCTTGCCGGGCGAGCCAGCAACCATGAATGATGTGAAGTTTACCTCGCGTCTGGTTGGACCAGTGGATGAGCTTGGTACGATGTTGCCGGCTGACTTTAGGCGCTTGTCGAGTGATCCAGTGGAGGCGACGAGGAAGATTGAGGATTTGTTGGCGGCACTGCAGACAACGGCTTATGAGGAACGGATTCGGGGTATTCAGGCGTGGCGTAATAGTCCAGTTTGTAGGCTGTATGCGGCCATGGCTGGCGAAGCGTTGCAAGCTGGAATAGCACTGGCTGAGGTGGCCACAAAACGCCGTAATAAGGGTGAAGAAAGTTTGAGTCCAGCGGAAATTAAGGCGATCGGTAGCTTGAATGCTAAAATGAGATTTTAGAATTAAAAACGAGTGCGGCGATATGGTATAATGTTTTTATGGCTGGTCGCAATCAATTTGTGGTACCGCAGTTCCTCGATGTCGAGGCTAAGATTATCGGGCCAATCACGGCGCGGCAATTTATTATTTTCTTGGTAATATTGTTGATTGAGTTTATTTTGTATCGGGTATTCTTGAGTTTGGCTTTGCAGTTGGTGGTTGGTTTGCCGGTGCTGGCGCTCGGTGCCATTTTTGCTTTTTTCAAGGTAAATGGTTTGCCGTTTCATTTTTTGCTGTTGAACATTATTCAGACAATGCGTAAGCCATCGCTACGGGTGTGGGATAAAACATTAAGTGATGCTGATATTCGGGTTTTTATGTTGCCAGCTGAAGTTGCAGCACCACCGCCACCAGAGACTAAGTCGCCAATTGAAAGGGGGAGATTGTCGGAACTAACACTTGTTGTCAATACAGGTGGCTCGTACAATCCTGAGGACTAATATATACGATATGGCTACAAACAAAGTAGGAAAATCTAAGGCTGGGCCACCAACGCAACGGTATCTTGATATTGCCGAGATTCGTGAGGATGTGGTGGTATTGAAGGACGGAACGCTACGAACGGTGCTGATGACCAGTAGCCTCAATTTTGCCTTGAAGAGTGAGGATGAACAGCAGGCGGTGATTCAGGGCTATATGCAGTTTTTGAATAGTTTGGAACACCCGATTCAGATTGTTATTCAATCACGACGCATGAATATTGACGGTTATTTGGAGCGGTTGAAGGAACAGGAGAATACAATCAATAACGAGTTATTGAAGTCGCAGATCCGTGATTATACCTCGTTTATTGGGGAGTTGGTGGAGCTTGGAGAGATTATGCAGAAGAGGTTTTTTGTGGTGGTACCGTTTGATCCGTTGCAGGACAAGAAACAAGGTTTTATGAGTAAATTACAAACTGCGCTGGCGCCAGCGTCGGTGGTAAAGCTGAATGAGAAAGTTTTCCGCACTAGGCGTGACAGCTTGCTGCAGCGGACAAGTAATGTGGCCGGAGGGTTGGCTAGTATGGGGCTGCAGAGTGCGATGCTCGACACGCAAGGGCTGATTGAGTTGTATTACTCGGTTTATAATCCAGATGTGGCTGAGACACAAAAGATGACAGATGTGAATAACTTGCGGATAGAAACCAAATTTTAGCTTATGGCATTTGATGTCGAGAAAATGCAGCATGGTAAGGGCGTAGCGCAGCCCGCAAAAGCTAAGCGGGTTTTGACACCTGCCGAATTAGCGGCGTCGCAAGAGAGGATAACGCTCGAGGAAGAGCGAACTTACCGGCGAGGCGTGGTGTCGATTCGCGACTTAATTGCGCCAGCAGCGTATCAGATTTTCCCTAATTATTTGCTGCTTGGAGATACTTTTGTAAGGACTTTGTTCGTGACGATGTATCCACGATATGTTGGGATTGGCTGGGGCACGCCGGTGATTAATTATAATAGTACAGTGGATATTGGAATGTTCTTTTATCCTGTAAAACCAGAGATTATTTTGAAGCAGTTAAAGAATAAGGTTGGTGTGCTTTCCGCGCAGATTATTTCCGATAATGATAAGGGTGCAGCACGAGACCCGATTCGTGAGACGGCACTGCGGGACATTGAGCAGTTGCGCGATGACTTGACGCAGGGGATTGAACATTTTTTTCAATTTGCGTTTTATGTGACGCTGTACGCTAAAAGTAAGGATGAGTTGGATAAACGGTCAGAACAGATTGAAAGTATTTTTGGGACTAAACTTATTTCCAGTAAGCGCGGATTCTATCAAGCTGAACAAGGTTTCAATTCCACTATTCCGCTTGGTAATGATGAGTTGATGATTTCGTTTAACATGAATACTTCGCCTATCGCGTCGTCATTCCCATTTACCTCGAGCGATTTGAGCAGTGATAATGGTATTCTGTACGGAATCAACAGACACAATAACTCGCTTATTCTGTTTGATAGGTTTAGTTTGCAGAATGCGAATGCCACTATTTTTGCGACGGCTGGTGCTGGTAAGTCATATACGGTGAAGCTCGAGATTCTCCGTTCGCTGATGATGGGAGTAGATGTGATTGTGATTGATCCAGAAATGGAATACCGCCACTTGTCCGACGCTGTTGGTGGAACTTATGTTAATGTTTCGTTGGCGTCAGATGCAAAGATAAACCCGTTTGATTTGCCACGAAGCAAGGGTGACGAGGTGGGGACGGAGGATATGCTGCGTTCGGCGGTGATTACGATCAAGGGTCTGCTGCGGATCATGATTGGGACGCCACGAGGTGAGAAAAGTCAGCTTGGGTTTACGCCAGAGGAGGATTCGTTGCTCGATAGGGCGCTTTTGGAAACTTATGCCAAGAAAGATATTACTGCTGATTTGCCTAATTTTAATGGAGTTGAATACCCAGTGCTGCAAGATTTGGAGGATGTGTTGCAGGGTATGCAGGGTGGTACGGATTTGGTGGCGCGGTTACAAAAGTTTACGGCTGGTACATTCGCTGGACTGTTGAACTCATTGACCACGGTTGAGATGCGTAACCAGTTGGTGGTGTTTTCTGTACGGGACTTGGAAGACGAATTACGGCCGATGGGTATTTATACAATCGTCAATTATATTTGGAATGTGGTACGGAGTGAACGGAAGAAACGAATTTTAGTGATAGACGAAGCTTGGTGGTTAATGCAAAATGAGGATTCGGCGAAGTTTATTTTTGCGCTGGTCAAGCGAGCGCGAAAATACTATTTGGGGGTGACGACTATTACGCAGGATGTGAACGACTTCTTGTCTTCGGTGTACGGGCAGGCGATTGTGACCAACTCCGCAATGCAGATGCTGTTTAAGCAATCACCAGCGGCAATAGATTTGATGCAGAAAACATTTAACCTGACGGATAGTGAAAAATATCTGTTGCTGGAGTCGGCGGTTGGTGAGGGTATTTTCTTTGCTGGGCAAAAGCACGCGGCGATTAAGGTGGTGGCAAGTTATACTGAGGATCAGTTGATAACCACCAATCCACAGCAGTTGTTGGAACAGGAACAAGCTAAAAAGCAGTTTGAAAAATCGTTAGGTGTTAAGGAGCAAACTTAGTAATTATTTCTATGCAACGCAAAACTGAAGTTATCATCGCTATAATCATCATTGTTGCTTTGGCGGTGTTGTTGTTCCTGTGGTTTAATCGTTCGGCTGCACCGTTGACTACGCCAACTAAAAAGCCTGCTGGAGTTACGGCAACGAATAATGTAACTCCAACACCAGAAACAGCTACGCCGGTAACAGCAGCTCCAGCGTCGGCGAGTACGGTGGCACGGGTGTTTGTCGAGAGGTTTGGGAGTTATTCGACGGAGTCTGGCTACACGAATATCGACGATGTGATGACGCTTACAACAACTGATTTGCAGGGGCGATTACGGAGTTTGGTGGAGGAGGCGCAGAAAAATGTGGAGGGTCAGTATTATGGCGTCTCCACGCGTTTGATGGGCAGTAAGACGGAGGTGACGAGTGATACCGCAATAACATTTTTAGTGTCGACGCAACGGCAGGAGTCGTTTGATTCGCCAGCGAATACAAGTGTGAGGTATCAAGATATTAGGATTTCACTTGTGAAAAGTGGTGAGAATTGGCTCATAAGTGACTTTACTTGGTTGTAGGGACGGGGTCGTATTATGTCGGTTTTTGTTGAGCGAGTGCTGGAGGCGGTGTTCCCGCGGTTTTGTGTTAGTTGCAAGGCGGAGGGGAGTTTGTTGTGTAGGGTGTGTGATGAGGGTTGGAATCCGGAAAGGCCGAAGGTGCTTGAGAGTAAGGAAGATGGCGTTGATGGAGATGTGAGTAAACTGTGGGCGGCACTGCCGTATGCGAATCCAATAGCCAGGGAGTTGATTACTTCGTGGAAGTATAATTATGATACTTCGGCGTGGGCAATTTTGCGCAGGCGATTGGCACCGCAGATTTCGCATTTGATGTTGACACTGGCAATGTATAGGGTTGAGGCGATTGTGCCGTTGCCGTTAGCTAATCAACGGAGGTGCGAGAGAGGGTTTGACCAGTCGGTGGAGATTGCGAAGTGGCTTGGGGTGCTGACGAATTTGCCAGTGCAGAATTTGCTTGTGAGAAAGCATACGGTGGGGCATCAGGCAGATAGGCGGGTAGGTGAGAGGTTGCAGGCGATGGTTGATTCGCCTTTTTCACTTGCAAAAAACCTGGGGAAAATTGAAAAATCCCACAACAAACGACCTGACCCCAGTTTTCAACGGGTGCTTCTTGTGGATGATGTGTGGACAACTGGAGCGACGATGAGTGCTGGAGCGAGGACGCTGAAAAATGAGGGTATAGAGGAGGTTTTTGGGTTTGTGTTGGCAAGGGGGAAATAGAAGAGGTAAAAGATGCAATAAAAATATTCCAGCCGAAGTTGGAATATTTTTGGCGGTGTTTTTTGATTGATGTTCGAACATTTTTTGAGCAAAACCCCCAATAAGGAAGCCAGCCCCG
>JAGVNL010000012.1 GCA_020053275.1 bacterium | reverse complement strand
GGTGAGTATATAGTGTATTCGAGAGTTGCTCCAGTGCTGCCCGTGTCGACATGTTCCCCGCCCAGGTGGTCGTGATGATGATAAGCGATGGTTGATGTATTTATTTTGTGCTTGCTGGTTGCCACCATGCCGTAGCCTGGTAGTGGGATGTTACGATCATTGGTGGAGCCGGTGTAGGAGTAGTACTCGTTTGGGTAGATGAGGGTGAGGCCACCGTTGACTTGGCTGACACGGTTGCCGTTGGCGTCGTAGGTGTAGGTAACGGTGATTGAAGGGCCAGTTCTAGTTGATTGCGTCATTTGATTCCGCCAGTTCCAGGTATTGCTCCACATGCCTTCGTTTGTGGTGTTGCCGTTGTGATCGTAGGTTAATGTTCGAGCACCCATAGCAGTGACGGCATGAGGGTTGGCATAATTACCAGTGGCAGTACCGCCGTAGGTGCGTGTCGGACCGTCACCGGCTAGGATATTGCCAGTGCCACCATAGCTCCAGGTTTTATTGTAGGCGAGAGAGGTGTCGGTGCTGGTAGCTACGGCGGCGGTTAAACGGTATAAGTCGTCGTAGGCATAGTTAATGGTATCTGCTGCGTAGAGGCTGGAGGTATCGGCGATTTGGCTAATGTTGCCTGCGGCGTCGTAGGTGTAAGCAAAGTTTTGGATATTGCTACTGCCGCTCGTACTGACGAGATTTGATAGGCGATAGAGATCAGACGCGTCGTAGGTGAAGGCGGTAGTGACGCCGTTGCCGTTAGTGAAGCTAGTGATTTTGCCGTTTGGGGCGTAAACCACACTGCTGGCTGCCACCGCGTCGCCAGAGCTAACGATGTCTGTGAAGTCGACTTGACTAACGCGACCAGCAGTACCGAGGGTGAAAGCTGTTATTGCTCCGTCAGGATAAGTGATGGTGGCTTGATCGCCTTGCAGATCGTAGGTGTAAATGGTGGTGTAGGTATTGCTACTAATTGTTTTAGCTTCACTGGCGGTGCGACCGAGTTCGTCGTAGGTGTAGGCCGTGGTTGATCCCCCGGCGACGACTGTTTGACAGAGACGACCGACACCTAATGTGCGGCTATCGTAGGTGTAGGTAATTTCTGTCCCAGAGGCTGACGAAGCGTCCTCGCTGATGACACGGTTCAAAGCGTCGTAGGTGTAGGTGGTGGTTATGCTGTTTGGGCTGTAGGAAGTCGCCATGTTGCCTACTGCGTTGTAGGTATAGGTCCAGGTACCAAACGAGGTGTCAGTAGTGACATGGAGATCTTGGGCTGTTTGACGCCCGCCTAAACCATCGTAGCTAAAATTACGCACTGCACCGTCGGCGTCGGTTAAACTAGTCAAGCGGCCAAGTGCGTCCCAAACATAAGTTGTGGTGTAATTCGTACTCCCTTTGTGCTCAATAACCACGCTTAGATTACCGTAAGCATCGTAAGCATAATTTTTAGTATGGCTGAGGGC
This sequence comes from bacterium, assembly GCA_020053275.1. Classification (GTDB taxonomy): domain Bacteria; phylum Patescibacteriota; class Patescibacteriia; order UBA9934; family UBA9934; genus UBA11707. Next base: position 43,337 of record JAGVNL010000012.1, on the reverse strand, counting down.
GTCAGTTTCTGTCACGACCCAATCTTCGTAAGACTTGACTGATGTACCCTCAACATTTGTTGCTGAGGTAACGCGACTCAAGGCGTCGTAAACAAGTGTTTGGTAGAGTGTGGTATCCGTCGTCGGTGTAGAGTAAGCCGAACCGGTCGAGGCGTACGGCAAGGTGGTGCTCGCAACTTGGCCGAGTTCATTGTAAACAGTATCTGTGACATCGAAGGTGTTTGTACTCTCAGCTTCTACGCGCTGTTGAATGACGCGGCCTAAGCCATCGGAGTAAGTATAGATTTCGCGATTAGTCGAGCTATCGTAGGCGTCGATCTCGTGTATGATGCTCGGTAGGGTCGTGTCATCGTAGGTGAATGTTTTGCTGGTAACCGAGCCTGTACTGCCGATGACTGGCTGTGCCACTGTTAAAGGACGGTCGAGGGCGTCATAAGTCGTCGTGAAGACTTCCCCATTCATGTCCGTCGTCGTTAAAACTTTCCCTGATGAATAATCGTAAGTGTAATCCGTGTCGTTTGCTAGCGCATCTGTTTGGGTGGCAGTGAAAAGATTATAGGTGTCTGGCGCGAAGGTTGTGGTGTTGCTCAAGGCATCAGTTTTGGTGGTAAGCAGACCGTAGCTGTTGTAAGTGTAGGTAGTGTCAACAAATGAGGTACCAGTAGTCCAGTGAGATTCCGTCGTCAAGTTGCCAAGCGTTGCCGTGCCAAAACTCGAGCTGTCGAAACAATATTTAGTTTCTGCAACAGTTGTGCCGGCATTATTCTTGACCTGTTCGTCGTCGACAAGGCTCGAAAGGCCGGTAGAAAAACTGGCATAGGTGTAGTCAGTTATCCTGGTGTCTCCAGTGGTATCCGTGAATGTGCCGGCGTCAACGCCAGTTACTCTCCCCCACTCTTTCTTTTCTGTGAGATTTCCAGTAGATGAGCTGTATGTATAACTTGTGGCTGAATCCGTATGGTCGCTGTCGGCGTCATACTGGAGTTCCAATGTTTGGTTTTCGTAAACAAAGGTGCGGTCAGACCCGAGGCTGGTACTCGTGAATGAATGGATGGCTGTACGGAAGAGATGGCTGGCGTCGTCATAGATTTCTTCACGATACATCTGCCAGAGCTTACTCACATCGTCTGTGCTTTCACCAAACGAGGTGTCAGTCGCATTACCCTGATGGTAATAGCGTTTGGTCATGTTGCCGAGCGCATCAGTGATGGTTACCGTGCCAAACCCAGCAAACTTGCGATCATATTCACTGGCGTAGTAAAAGTCCCCATCGGCGAAGTCATAACTGGTAGTTGCGGTATTGCCGAGTCCATCGTCAACCGTCTCTGTGGCAACTACTGAAAGTGGGAATGACAGGTCACCGCCGACGGTGGTTGAGGGCTGGTAAGTAACGGTGGTAGAGGCACCAGTTGAGGTAGTTACTGCGGTCAGGCGATCACTAAAGGTGGGCGTAGCCATGTACAGATTTTCCTGCAGGCTGCCAGAATTTCTTGAACGAACAACATCTACCAGGCCGTCGCCATTGATGTCTTCCTCACGAACACCAAGATCTATAATCCCGTTCGTGAAATAAATTGGTGTAGAGTAGCTGGTATCTTCGGTCCAGCCTGTACCGTCGCTATTGTTGATGTAGACATGTTTGACCTCAGACGAGCCGGTATAAAAATCTTGGACTAAATCCGTAAGTCCATCGCCATTAATATCTAATGTTCGTACTCCCAGGTCATTACCAATTGAGTAGGTGAAGGCAACAGGAACGGTGTAGTTTGTATCCTCTGTCCAGCCTGTACCATCTCCATCGTTGAGGTACACTGCCTCTTGGAGTGACGAGGTGTTTCGTGAATAAACTAGATCCTGTAAACCGTCGTTGTTTACATCGAAGGCTCTAACTCCTTGATCATAAAGCGAGGTGCTGACAAAATCCACTGGAACAATATAGTTTGTATCCTGCGTCCAACCTGTGCCATCACCGTTATTAATATATACCTCAGGTGACATACCTGCGCGACTTTTCACGATATCCTGCAGGCCGTCGCCGTCAGCATCAATAATACGGACACCAAAGTCATATCCGCCATCATTGGTGAAGTAAATTGGAATAGTGATGGCTGTGTCTTCTGTCCAGCCGGTACCGTCGCCATTATTTATGTAAACAAGATCATCTACAACGCTTGATGAGTTAATATGTGAATATACTAAGTCTTGATAGCTATCTCCGTTGACATCAAACACGCGAACGCCTCTATCTCTACCGGTCGACAAACAAAATGCCAGCGGTACTGTTATGCTTGTATCTACCGTCCAGGTATTATCACCGTTGTTTAAATATACCGCTCTATCTGTATCGCGCGACTTTACAATATCTAGCAAAGCGTCACCGTTAACATCAAAAAAATAAATACCGAGACTGCCGCTACCTGAACCGGCGATGGTTATTGGCAAACCACCAAAGCCAGTGTCTTCAGTCCAGGAATCGGAGTTAACTGAATAATCGAAGGTTGTTTCCGGTTTAGTGATGGTGGCTGAGGTTACTTCGTCGGTTGCGGTTTCTGTGATACTTGAGAGAAGCGAGCGGATGCCGTTGACGCCAGTTGTGTAGGCTAAGGCGTAGCTGCGAATTGTAGAACTGTTTTCAGTAACATCGATCTGTGAAATACGATAGGAAGTTTTAACAGAAAAACCTGTTGTATAGGAAGCGGCAGCATCATTACGACTGGCGAGTGTAAAATTTACAGCGAAAATACCAGCGGTGCTGCCATGGCCGGTGTAGGTAATGGTTGAGGGATAAACCTGACCTGCGTCTTTAGTGTAAGTGTAAGCAACAAAATTATCATTCGTGTCACGGACCTCGGTGAGATACCAGCGGAAGACATGCGTGCTGTCCGTGCTATCGACAACTTGTGCCGAAGTATCTGCGTCAAAAGTGTAGATTGTGCCATGCTTGTCTGTGACAGTCCACGACTCGTCGGAATTATAGATGTAGGCCAGGAACGAGCCATCGTCAACCTTGGCGCCGAAAGTGCCATGGGTGGCGTCAGAGAGCGTGATATCCTCGAGGTCACCAGACAGCGAAGATGAGAAATCATGGTTGGTATATAGATCGTCAGCGCCGTATTTTGCCACGCGTTCGATGGTGGGAATATTGAGTGACCAGCCGTAACCAGCAAGATTTGTGATGTCCGTATTACTGCTGCTATATGACAGACCGAGGTTGGGCTGCAAGCCATTACGACCTGGCGGTAAGGTAATTGGAAATGAATATGAAAACGCACCAGTGCGCATATCTGGTGCGAGTTTGATTTGATTATTTGTTACAAATGGCGAACTGTCTTGGTCTGCGGCTGTGGCCAGTGTGGTTGATGGTAAAATCAACAAACAAAGGCTTATGGCACCAATCACTCCGAAGAACAACGGGATAGAGAAAAGCGCATATATGCAATGATTAGCTTGCCTATAAGTATTACCACATTCTTACCTACCCGCAAAGTACCATTCCAGAATCTCGCGGCTGATGGGAATAGCCAGCGCAGCGTCACCACCTTCTTCAATTATTGTAGTAATTGTTATTTCTGGTTTGTCGTAGGGAGCGAAGCCTGTGAACCAAGAATGCGGTGGGGATGAGTGCGACCATTGCGCGGTACCGGTCTTTCCGGCAACTGCTACTGGCACACTCTGCATTGAGGTTGCTGAACCGTTAGTGACAGTTTGACGCATGGCGTCTTTAATTATGTTTGCTACTTCTGAAGTGATAATGCGTGTCTCTGGTTTAGTGGTGTTGAGCGTAAGGTGTGGGGTTTCGAGTACGCCGTCGTTGGCAAAGACTGCCGTAGCGCGAGCGATTTGTAGTGGAGTGACCAGGAAGTCGCCCTGACCGATGGAGACATTATAGGTGTCGCCGATGTACCACGGTTCGCCTGTACTCTCTGTTTTGGCAGCTGGACTAGGTAAGAATCCAGCAGCCTCGCCTGGCACATCAAGACCGCTTTGACTACCGAAACCGAATGTTGCCGCACATGACATTAAACGATCTATGCCTAGGCCCTTGAAGGTGTCATAGCCACCGCCGATCATATAAAAAAATGTATTCACAGAGTCGGCGATAGCGTGGTAGACATTAGTAATGCCGTGTCCGCCGGCTCGCCAGTCAGGAAAGAAACGGTTACCTATTTGCAAACCTCCTGTTGAAACTACGCTGGTAGTTGGAGTAATAATGCCTGCGGTTAAGGCGGCGGCGGCGTAAACCGGCTTGATGGTTGAGCCAGATGGATATTTGCCGGCTGTAGCCCGCGGGAATAATGGATTATCGTCGTCATTTATTAGCGCGTCATAGCTCGCTTGGTCAATGCCGTCAGTAAAGGCGTTGGCGTCATAGGCCGGCCAGGAAACGAGCGCCAGCACTTCCCCATTGGTTGGATTCATAGCCACTACCGCGCCACGAGAGGCCACTGTCCCCTGAAGGCGAGCGGCGATTACTTGTTCAATGTATTTTTGCAATTCAACATCTATTGATAGCTGCAAAGATTCGCCGTTCACTGGATCTTGCTTAGCGACTGTACGAGAATATTTACCCTGAGCGTTGACCTCGAGCGTCTCGTAACCGTTCGTGCCACGAAGAGATTCTTCATGGCTTATCTCTACGCCTTGCTTACCAATCATGTCGTACGGTAGATAGCCATTATCTTTGGCTACGGCGTAGTCCTCAGCGCTCATGATGCCAATATAGCCCATGACATGAGATAGCGAGGGAGCGGTGTCTGTAATGTATGAACGCTTGGCAGCGAGAATCATGTCGATGCCGACAATTTCTGAATCATGCACGGCGAAGGCTAGGGCCTTTTCGTATGGTAGGTCGTCTAATAATACAAATGATGGAGCGTCAGCTGCCGCGGCATAGGCAGCACTCCAGGCGAGTGCGTCACCACCAACCTCGGCTGCGACTTGGGCAAAGAGAGCGTTACGAGCAGCATCTTTTTTTGGCAGTTCAGTTCCACGACCGATGAGCGTGAATGATGGGATATTTTTAGCTAAAATAACACCGTTGCGGTCTACAATTAGTCCTCGTTCGGCTGGAATGATGTGCGTCCTGGCCCGATTTGCTTCGGCTAATTCGCGGTATGAAGCCCCTTTAATTATTTGCAAATACCCTGCTCTGAAAAAAAATATTCCAAGAAGACAGCAGGTGATGATAATACCAAGCCTGTAGCGCCGACTTGGGATCACATTACCAACAAATGTTCGAACTGGCTCCTGATCAACTAGTCCTCCCCTGCCAACCGCTTCTTCCATAGCAAAATCTGCCGAGCCGTCAGACAGCTGGCCAAGGTCGTCTCCGATTAGTGACCCAAAGATTGACGGTGACTTCATACTAACGAACTACGAAGGTTCTTTTTGCCCAGTTGCGAAGAGAAATGGATGTCATGAATCCTATGTATAGGCCAATTTGCAAGAGGACGAAGGACCAAATGATTGATCCGCTAGATGCTACGAATCCTCCAGTAGCTAAGCTAAACAAGGCTATGAGTAATGTTACTAGGCCAATGACTAAACCTGTAAGCAAGCCCAGTCCCATGAGGGCGTACACCGAACGAGTAGCGAAGACTCGAGTAGCGAAAAAGGCTGCTATGACTGTGGCTGCTAATTGTGGTAATAAGGTTTGTGGTGAAACATGATTCGTGGCAAGCAATAAGTTACCGATGATTAACCAAGCAAGACCTGCACCGATAATACCTCGTTGCAAGACAAGTAGACCGGTAATAGTAATTAGAGGTGTGTAATAAAGCGGATACGGTAACGACGGCACAACGCATGAGGCGATGAACAATGTTACAAAAAAACCGAGAGCAAGATAAATTGCTTCACGCATACTAAGGTGTTGAACTTAGCACCAAAACATTGGTCCAGGTTCTGTCGTCATAGAGTGGCTCGATCAAGGCTTCCTGGAAGGGGGCTGTCTCGACCTTGATGACGCTGGTAACGATACCAATCACAATGTTTGCAGGTAGATTACCGGCCAAACCTGAGGTCACAACGACATCGCCTTCGTGAATAGTGGCGTCTAGCGGAATATACTGCATGCGCAGGACCGAGCCGTTCTGCCCCTCAACCAAGCCGATGGTGCGACTGGTATTTATTATCATGGCTGGGATGCTACTCACCTTACTATTAACTAGTCTTACCTGCGCTGATCCGCTATTGACGCTGCCAACTACGCCGAGCAAATGACCGCGGCCAATGGTGGCTGCGCTACCGCTGACTATGCCGTCCTGGCTGCCTTTGTCTATAGTAACTTCTGCTGTCTCTGGTAGCGAACGAGTAATTATGCGAGCCACAACACCAACAACCTTTGCTTCCTGAATGTAGCCAAGTAGCGACTCAAGCTCACTAATATTTTTTGCTTGTTCGCTCAGATTTGTTATTTGTACACTGGCCTCTGCTAATCTATCCGAGCAAATGTTTAACTGAGAATTGGTTGAGGATTCTGAACTAGTCACGCGAGAGATGATTCCGCCAATGCCGGTACCTATAACAACCAAACCATGTTCTAAGCGATTAAAAACTCGACCCACTGGAGGGATTGCTCGTAACAACAAATAGCCGATGATGATAGCGAAAAAAATACCTGCAGTGCGCAAACCATAACCGGTCTTGGTGATGCGAGACTGTCGTAGCATACTTATGTATTAACGAACGGCGTCGTGGCCAGTTGCTGGGAGGGCGATGTCGTTCAAGAGTAATGGCTGATCGAGCAGTATACCAGCTCCACGAACAGTGGCGGTCATTGGGTCTTCGGCGATGCGGACTGGAATGTCTACCTCCTTACTGATGCTGCGCTCGATGCCGCGCAGTAAGGCGCCACCACCAGTGAGGACTATGCCCCGTTCATAAATATCCGCAACTAGTTCTGGCGGTGTGACTTCAATAGTGGCTTTGATGTTTTCGATGATGACCTTAACTGATTTGTAGATAGCTTCCCGTACCTGACCCTCGTTGATGATTACTTGTTTTGGCAAGCCTGTTACTAAGTCACGGCCACGCATTTCGATTTCTAGGCGATCGCCAGTGTCCACAGTGCTGCCAATGCGCATTTTTACTTGTTCGGCAACTTTGTCACCTGTAAGAATATTGAAAACATCGCGAGCGTAGGTAATAATATTTTTGGTCATTTCGTCGCCAGCTACTGTTAGCGACTTCCAGGTAACAATACCCGATAGCGAGATGACCGCGATCTCTGTGGTACCGCCGCCAATGTCCACTATCATGTTACCGATAGACGCTTCGATTGGTAAACCAGCGCCAAGGGCGGCGAGAATTGGCGACTCCACCAGCGACACTTCACGAGCGCCTGCGCCGAGGGCGGCGTCTTCCACAGCCTTGCGTTCAACTTCGGTAATTTCGAGTGGCACGCTCATGACAATGTGAGGTCGCGGGACGATGGTAAATGACTCTTCATGAATAGTGTCGACAAAATACTTTAACATTTTTTCTGTTACTTCGAAGTCCGAAATGACACCCTTACTTAGCGGACGAGTAGTCACGATGTGCGGTGGAGTTTTGCCAACCATGTCCTTGGCGGCATGACCCACGGCGAGAATTTGATTAGTGCGGGTGTTGATGGCGACGATTGATGGCTCGTGCATGACAATCCCCTTCTCCTTAATAAAAAGGCGAGTATGAGAAGTGCCGAGGTCAATGGCGATGTCGCGTGAAAAGCGACCAAAAAGACGGTTAAGCATAGGTGGTAATGCCTATCTTACTACGCCTCACGCTTCCCCGCCAGAAAGAAAAACTCAACTAAGGTTACCAAAATTATGAGGAGGATAACTGTCCACACGGTGAGCAAATCACGCGAAGAGAGGAAAAGCGAGATGAGGAGTAGGATGGCAAAGAAGATGGCTTGGCGGAGTGAACGAGCTACAGCTTGGCCAACATCTGCTCCTGCTTCTTGCCGACGCACTCTAACGAGGGTTCCAACTATGGTGAAGCAGCCAACAGCGGCAGCGCCAAGTGTGATGTATAGACTGGCGAAAGCTAGCAGCCCAGCACTGGCTGGGTCGATCATGATTAGGACGATAATTACTGCGGCCAAAGCAGCAAGAGTGCCGAACAACATTGATAGAAGATAATCACGCAAATTCATAGGCCAGATTCAAGTGCGATATTATTATACCACTCTTGGCCGCTAAGACGAGTACGCATTGCCAAAAATGATTTGTTCGGAAAGTCTTGTTGAATGGCGGCACGCAACTGTGGCAATAACTGCTGCACACCGTGTGAGGCTGCGGCATGACGACAGGCAACGACTAGCTCGTCGTTTTTGTAGGAGATTATGTAAACATCATTTTTAAGCGGTGAGTCCACAATAAGCCCTGCCAAAATGGCATTGGCTCGCTGCACAATCATAGTGGCCGTGACCGACTGCTCAATGCCGTGCCGTTTTAGAAATGATGTGGCGAGTAAACTGCCGATACCTTGCATATGAAGAGTTATGAGGCGTTGAAGTTGCAAATATCTTTGAAGTCACAGGACGAACAGGTGAACTTATTCGGCGTTGGTGCGAAGTCGCTGACCCTGATTAGGCTCATGAACTCTGTGATGTTGTCGATCAACTTAGCTTGATCTTTAGCTGTCGCTTGGAAGCTGACGGTTGAGTTGTTCTCCAAATAATAATAAGTGAGTTTTATATTGACCGGTGCCTCCGTAAAACATTGGGCTACAGCCATAGCGTACAGCACCAATTGTCGTTTGTCTTCCCAGCTGATATTGCTAATAGTTTTAGCACCGCCGGTTTTGTAGTCAATAATCTCCCAACCGTTCTCGATTTCGTCTATACGGTCGATCCTGCCTTTAACCGTGACATCGAGGATTTTGAGTGTAAATCCTCTTTCGAGAAATATTGGTTTTGGTTTGTTAGTGATAACTTGTTTGTAAAAAGTAGCTAATGACTTTTTACCGTCACTGCGATATTGCTCTCTTTGTTCGTCATTCTCATACCACTCGTCAATCCATTGCTCATCAAAGATTTTCAGCAGTGGCACAAGTGGAATTGATGAATACGCCTCCATGAACAACTGGAGAGTGTTATGCATGGATTTGCCGTAGCTCATTTGGTAACGGCCAAAAACTGGGACATGTAAAATGTGAGCAAATTTATATTGGAGCGGACATTTATCAAAGGCGGCGATTTGGGTGAAGCTAAGTTTTTTTGGGGTTTGGTAGGCTATTGGTGAGTTATCGATTGTGGTAGTTGAGTTAGCCAATGTGTCAACTGAATCTTTTTTGCTGGTTTTTATTTGTGAGGGGTCAATGAAGCCAAGCTCAACCAGATAACGAGAAGGTTTCTTGTAGCGGACACCACCGTAATCGTCGGCGGAGAGGAGGTAAAGACCTTCTTTGGCTCGCGTCATCGCAACATAAAAGAGACGGCGTTCTTCGCGCTGGTGCTCATCACTCGACCAATCTTCGTTAACTAGGCCTAGCGGGAATGACAATGAGGCACCGCGAGCCTGTGAGGGAAAACGCTGCTCAACAAGGTTGACGACAAAGACAAAACGGAACTCCAAACCTTTGGCACCATGCACCGTCATGATATTGACGACATCAGGGCCTTCCTCAATGTCGTGTGGTAGGGCGCCACTCTCGCCAGCTGCCCGTTCGTGAGTAAATTCTTCCAGGAAAGCATGAACGCTTTTGTCTGCGCTACCAGCTGCGAAGCGACGCAACCGTTCCAAAAATGATTGCATTAATTGGTATTCCTCGCGCTGTTGCCGTTCACCCAAACGCGCGGTGTCGGCCAGCAAACCAGTAATTTTTAGCACTTCAACAAAGAGTTCGGTGACTGGTAATCGTTTAGCATGAGAGCGGAGATCTTCAAGATACTTAATTATGGCAAGTGTGGTTTCTTTGCTTTCAAGGGTGATTTGTGGCAGAAACTGGCAACTGCTTAGGGCTTGAAATAAGGTGCTGCCGGATTTACGAGCGTGATAGCTTAGCTCGACGAGATCTTTTTCGGTTAAGCCAAGCCGCGGATGACTGAGAATGCGGTACAGCGATGGACTGTCGTGTGGTTGATCAACTACTCGCAAATATGCCAAAGCGTCGAGGATAATTGGTTTAGTGTAGAGGCCAGACAGGGCCATGAAGCGATACGGAATGCCGGCTCGCTCGAACTCGAGGATGAAGGGATCTGCGGCGTCGTTACCGCGAACGAGGATAGCGATGTCGTTCCAAGCGCAACCAGAAGCGTGCAGAGCAAGGATGATTTCCGCAGTTTGGGCGATTTCGTCGGTGAGAGTTGGTAGGTGGAGGTGTTGCACAAAACCCTCCGTGCCGTTGGCAGCAATGAGTTGTTTGTTGAGAGATTCGCTAGCTTCGAGCCGATGCGGATTATTGTTTTGAATTAGGTTGTAGGCGTGGTCGAGAATTACTTTACCGCTGCGGTAGTTGTGAGTTAGGACGACGCGCGCCGTGTCCGGAAAGTCAGTGCGGAAGTTAAGGATGTTGGCTAGCGCGGCACCACGAAAACGGTAAATAGCTTGGTCGTCGTCCCCCACTACCGTAATGTTGCGAGCCGAACCGCCGAGCAACTTTATAAGCTGGTACTGAGCAGAGTTAGTGTCCTGAAATTCGTCGACCACTATATACTTGAACTGCGCCTGATATTTTTTTAGAATGTTTGGACGGGTACGGAAGAGGGTTAGAGTTTGGAGAATGAGGTCGCCAAAGTCGAGGGAGGAGTTGTCCGCCAGTAGTTGCTGGTACACAGCGTAACCGTTTGCCAGCTCGCGCATCTTTTTTAACTCAAGTTCTTCTTCCTCGGTTGATGCTGCGTTGAGTTCAAGCTTGGCGACGCTCGCTTGATACATTTCTGGCGTGACGCCCTCGTCCTTAGCACGAGAGTAGTGCGTCAAAATAGTTTCGATGAATTTTGTAGGATTACCTTGTGGCTTGAAGTAGTCAAAATTAAAAAGTGCGAGATTCTTGCGAACCAGCATCCAGGTGTCGACAGTTGTAAAAAGTTTAAACGAATTGGCGAGGCCGATGTCTATGCCGTAGGTACGGAGTACGCGCTCGCAAAAGCCGTGGAAGGTGGCTATCCATAGGTCGAGGTAGCCGATTGGTAAAAGTTGATCAACGCGCTCCTCCATTTCTGTGGCGGCTTTTTCTGTGAAGGTGAGGGCGAGGATTTCTTCTTGCTTGGCGAGACCGGATTCAATCAGCCAGGCAATGCGCTTGGTGATAACAGTAGTTTTGCCTGTTCCTGCCCCAGCAACAATCATTAAGGGGCCAGCGCCATGCGTGACAGCTTGCAGTTGTTCCTTATTTAGGCCGTCATGAAGCGTGCTCATACTGCCCCATTGTACCACTAGTTCTTGGACGAGCGATGCTTATGTTTAATAGCTACGCGGTAACGAGCCAATTCTCGTTCGAGGTGAGCAGCGGCGTCGGCAAAGCTGACACTGTCCTTGTTCTTGGCTGCTGACAGCGCCTGCTCGGCTGCTAGCTTGGCAGCCTCAATCGCCGCCAGTTCAAGCTCTTCCGAGCGTTCGGCGGTGTCGGCTAGAATGACAATCTCATTGCCAGCATGGACCTCGAGTAGACCGGTGGAAACTGCGAGGAGTGTTAGATCATTGCCATTCATTACTCGCATCTCACCAGCCTTAAGTAGAGTTGCCAGCGGAATATGATTTGGCAACACGGTGATTTCGCCGTTCTCGGTCATGGCTGTCAACGAGTCGACAGCGCCCTCGAAGACGATGCGTTCAGGAGTGACGATTTTTAATTTAAGCTCACTCATAAAACTAAGCCGTCACTTCGTCGATACTTCCCTTCATATAGAATGATTGTTCTGGAATGGCGTCGTGCTTACCGTCAAGAATTTCTTTGAAGCCACGAACAGTGTCGGCCAGTGTCACATATTTACCCGGTGCACCGGTGAACTGTTCAGCGACATTGAATGGCTGCGATAAGAATTTTTGGATCTTGCGAGCGCGAGCTACCGTGCGCTTGTCATCTTCGGATAATTCATCCATACCGAGAATGGCAATGATGTCCTGCAAGTCCTTGTAGCGCTGCAATACTTTTTGCACGCCACGAGCAACATCGTAATGCTCTTGACCAACAATGTTTGGATCAAGAATGTTGGAAGACGAGTCAAGCGGATCTACAGCTGGGTAAATAGCCAACTCCGCCAGCGAACGAGACAACACAACGGTGCTATCCAAGTGGCCGAAGGTGGTTGCTGGAGCCGGGTCGGTCAAGTCGTCTGCTGGCACATAAACAGCCTGAATTGAGGTGATTGAGCCTTTGGTAGTGGAGGTAATGCGCTCTTGCAAGCCACCCATTTCAGTGGCGAGGTTTGGCTGGTAACCAACGGCGGAAGGAATACGGCCGAGGAGTGAGGAGACTTCGCTGCCGGCTTGGGTAAAGCGGAAAATGTTGTCGATGAACATAAGAACATCGCGGCCTTCAACATCGCGGAAGTATTCGGCCATCGTGAGGCCAGTCAAGGCAACGCGAGCGCGAGCACCTGGCGGTTCGTTCATTTGACCGAAGACGAGCACGGTTTTATCGAGCACGCCTGAATCCTTCATTTCTTGATAGAGGTCGTTGCCTTCACGAGTTCGCTCACCAACGCCAGCAAAAACGGAGTAACCGCCATGCTCTTTGGCAATGTTGTGAATAAGCTCCTGAATCAAAACGGTTTTACCGACACCAGCGCCACCGAACAAACCAGTTTTACCACCGCGAAGAATTGGACAGATGAGGTCGATAACTTTGATACCAGTTTCAAAAACCTGAATCTCAGTTGACTGCTCCGTGAAGGGTGGAGCAAGGCGATGGATTGGATCAAGTTGCCTTGTTGTTACCTCACCGAGTCCGTCGATGACAGTACCAACAACATCAAACATACGGCCAAGAGTTTCTGGACCAACTGGTACACTGATGGCAGCGCCGCTGTCGACAACCTCTAGATTGCGTTCCAATCCGTCTGTTGATTGCATGGAAATTGTGCGGACTAGATTGCCACCCAAGTGCTGCACAACTTCGAGCGTTAATGTTGGCTGCCCCTTGCGAGTAACCGTAAGCGCGGAAGTGATGGCCGGAATGCCGTCTTCAAAACGGACATCGACGACTGGACCGATGATTTGTGCGATTATACCTTTCATAGAACTATTTTAGAGTTGGTAGTATGTAGTTTGTAGTTAGTAGTTTGCTTCGTTAGTGAGCCTGACTACAGACTACCAACTACTAACTACCGACTTTTATTTCTCCAAGGCTGCCTTGCCGCCACTGATTTCCGCAATTTCTTGCGTGATGGCGCCTTGACGAGCCTGGTTATAAGTGAATGTGAGGTCGTCGAGCATCTCCGTGGCACTGTCTGTGGCGTTCCGCATAGCCATCATACGAGAGGCGTGTTCACTAGCTGCTGCTTCGAGTAAGGCCTGGTAAACCATTGTTTCTAGCAAGCCGGGAAGAACGCGATCAAGGACACGAGCAGGATTTGGTTCAAACGAGATTGCTTCGTTCTGGCGGGGAGCGGTGGCTCCGCCTATTGCTTCGTCGAGAGTGATCGGAAGCAATGTCTTGATGTTGGCCTTTTGCGTGATGGCGGAGACATATTCTGTCGACCCGAGAATGACATTCTGGTAATTACCTTTAGTGAACTGCTCGATGATCAGGCGACCGATCGGTACGATGTCGGCAAACTTTGGTTGTTCGGCGAGGCCTGTGAACGAAGCAATCATTGGTACACCCGTTCTAGCCATCGCGTCGCCGGCTCGTTTACCTATTGTTATAGCGTCGACATTACCGACTGGTAGGGTTTTAATGGTTTGCAGTGCCAGCTTGAGAATGTTGACATTGTACCCGCCAGCCAGTCCCCTATCTGAGGCGAAGAGCACCAATAATGTTCGCGAGGCAGTGGGCTTAGCTGCCAGTAATGCGTGTTCTACCGACTCACCAGTTGCGGCCACAACTTTCCGAATGGTTTCCCACGACAGTGTGGCGAATGGCCTGGTTTTGACAACTGCCGCCCCTGCCCGACGCATTTTAGCGGCGGCCACTAATTCCATCGCCTTCGTAATCTTTCTGGTATTACGAACCGACTTGATGCGGCGTTGAATAATTTTGCGAGAAACTGCCACAAGCGAAGATTATGACTTTTGGAAAATACTAATGAAGGTAGTGATGTGATTTTCGAGTTCGGTTTTAGCTTCTGCGGAAACATCTTTGGAGGATTCGATTGACTTCAAGGTTGACGCACCGGTGCTGCGCATATAGGCCAAAAGTTCTTCCTCAAAACGGAGAATGTCGACGACTGGAATAACATCGAGATGACCGGCGTTCAAAGCAAAGATGACGACTGCCTGCTCAAAGAACGGCAAGGGAGCGTACTGCTTTTGCTTCATTAGTTCCATGGCGCGGCGGCCTCGTTCGATTTGCTTTTTAGTGGCCTCGTCGAGATCTGTAGCAAACTGCGAGAAGGCCTCCAACTCGCGGAACTGAGCCAAGTCGACCTTGAGAGTTTTGGCGACATTTTTCATGGCCTTTGTTTGGGCGGCAGAACCGACACGGGAAACAGACAAGCCGACATTGAGTGCTGGGCGTTGGCCACGGTAGAACAAATCACTTTCCAAATAAATCTGACCGTCGGTGATAGAAATGACATTGGTTGGAATGTAGGCTGACACATCGCCACCCTGAGTTTCGATGATTGGCAAGGCGGTGATTGATCCCCCACCGTGTTCTTCGCTGACACGAGCTGATCGTTCGAGCAAACGGGAGTGCAAGTAAAAGACATCACCAGGATAGGCTTCACGGCCTGGTGGACGGCGGAGCAAGAGCGATATTTCGCGGTAGGCCCAGGCGTGCTTGGAAAGATCATCGTAAACGATGAGCACATCTTCGCCCTTTTCCATGAAATATTCGGCAATGGCACAGCCAGCGTATGGCGCGACATACAACATTGACGCTGGATCTGAGGCACCAGCCAAGACGATGGTGGTGTACTCCATAGCACCAGCCTTTTCTAAACGAGCGCGGAGGTTGGCGATTTTGGATTCCTTCTGACCGATGGCAACATAGACGCACTTCACGCCCAAGCCTTGCTGGTTCAGAATGGTGTCGATAGCGATGGCGGTCTTGCCGGTCTGACGGTCGCCGATGATAAGTTCACGCTGACCACGACCGATTGGGATCAAGGCGTCGATAGCTTTGATGCCAGTTTGCAGAGGCACGGAAACGCCTTTGCGAGTCATAACACCTGGGGCCACCTTCTCGACTGGCATTTGCTTGGTAGCGGTGATTGCGCCCTTACCGTCGACTGGATTACCTAGTGCGTCGACCACGCGGCCAACAATGTCGTCGCCGACTGGGACTGATAAAATGCGACCAGTGGAACGCACCGTGTCGCCTTCTTTAATATTTGTTGACTCACCAAGAATGATGGCACCGATGACCTCTTCTTCGAGGTTGAGAGCGATGCCAGTCACGCCGTTGAAGTCCAGCATTTCTTGAGCCTTGGCATTGGTGAGGCCGGAAACGCGAGCCACACCGTCACCAACCGAGAGTACAGTGCCGACTGTCTCAACATTGGAGACGGCTTTGAAATTTGCAACCTGCTCGCGCAAGGCGGCTATAATGTCTACTTTTTTTGCCATAATATTCGCTAAACTTCTGTATACATTGCGTTTTTGAGGCGCATTAAGGATCCTGTAATCGAGCCATCGAGTCGTGAGTTATCCAGACGAATAACTGCACCGCCGATGAGTCTGTTGTCGACAATTGTTACTACCTCTGCCCCGTTAGCTTGTTCGTCTAGCGCCTTGCTGGCTGCCTTGGTTAGCTCGTGGGCGGAAACGATGGTAATTTTTGAAGCGCCGTGAATAGTTTTCCATGCTTTATGAAAAGCTGCTTCGAGCTCTCGCCACCTACCTAGAGCATCTTGTTCGCTAAGCAGCGACACTACCTCCTTCATGATTGCGCTTATTTGAGCTGGCGTTTTGTCTTCTACCAGTTTAACGACCTCGGTGGCAACAATTGTCATGTTTAACTTAGCCATATTAGGTCATTTTGCGCACCACTTCCTCCGCCAGCGACTGCGACTTCGCTTCGTCTATCCCCGTGTGGAGGATCCGTGCTGCGGCCTTCATGGCGATGTCTACCATATCCTTGCGTGCTTCTTTTAGTATTGCTTCTTTGTCGAGCGCTAGCTGCTGCTTGCCCTTGCTAATAACGCGTTCTACTTCACGCTTGGCTGCTTCCAGCATTTCTGTTTTGCGTTCTTCGCTGGCTCCGACGGCAGCGACAACTATTTCTTGCGCTTCCTTGCGGGCGGCCAAAAGAAGGTCTGTTCGCTCTACTTCAAACTCACGAACACGATGCTCGATTTTCTCGGCGTCGACAACACTCTTGGAGATCTTTGCTTCTCGTTCCTCCAACATTTTCATAATCGGCTTGTAAGCAAAACGCCACAAGACAAGTAGAACGAGCAGGAAGTTGACCAACTGGGCGGCAAACAAATCGCCACGCAAGCCAAAGGCGCCTAGTACGGCGGCTGGCCCCGAGGCTTCTGCCACTTCAGTTGTCGTTTCGGAAGTTGAAGACATAAGAGAGTTGTTGATGAGGACTAGAGGGTGAAGGCGATGATAAGTGCGTAAATAGCGATAGCTTCAGCGAAAGCCATACCAAGCAACATTGGAACGAAGATCTTCTTGTCTGCTTCTGGATTGCGGCCGATGCTAGTCATGGCTGCGTAACCAATCAAACCGATGGCGAGGGCTGGGCCTAGACCGCCGACACCGATGGCGAGGGCTTTGGCTAAGAGGGTCATTGCTTCTGGGGACATAGTGAAGTTGTTAATTTTGAAAGTAACCCGTCGCAAGTGAAAATGTTTTCACTAGCCGCGCGTTACTTTCAAATGAATTATTTAAGCGTGAGCTGTTTCGTGATGATCTTCATCGTCGTGGCCGTGCGCTTGGGTGGCGACCGTCAAATAGACAAGAACCAGCATGGCGAAGACCGTGGCCTGAATGACACCAACGAGAATTTCTAGGAAGATGAATGGTATTGGAACGACGAACGAGACCAGGCTCATCATGACGCCGATCAAGATTTCGCCTGCGAAGACATTACCAAACAACCGGAGAGAAAGCGAGAGCGTTTTGGCGAACTCACCAATCACTTCGAGTAGGCCAACGAAGAACTCGATGCAGGCAACAATGATGGCCATTGGACCTTTCTTGAAGGAACGCCAGATACCACGAATGTTGAAGAACTTACTAAAGTAATTGGTGAAGCCAAGCGCTTTAACGCCCATGATGTGGGTAATGATGACTGAAAAAGCGGCAATAGCTAGGGTGAGATTGAGGTCGCTGGTAGCTGGGCGGAAGAGTGGAACTAATTCTGCCTCACCGTGCACCAGCTGCCACAGGCCGAGCGTACCAGTGCCGGGTACGAGGCCCAGCCAGTTGCTGACGAGGACAAAAAGGAAGATGGTAGCACACAGTGGGAAGAAGAGTTTAGCTTTTGATCTGCTACCAGTTACCTTCTCCGCTTGATCGAAGAGACCACTGATAACTGCTTCAAAAAAGTTATGAACGCCTTTTGGGACAAGTGAGGTACGGCGCGAGGCAACAAAGGCGATGATGATAAAAAAAGCCGTGGCCAGCCAAGCGTTCAGCATGGTGTTGGTCACGGGGAAATTGGCAATATGAAAAATTGGTTCAGCGGCTAGTGGGACCAGCGCCATGTTTGTCAAAAAGTTTTTGGTAGTCTTGGCCATACTGTCGAATCTTCCGAGGCAAGATGATTATAGTGAGAACAAACGCGAGAACGAGGAGGATAATGAACCAGAGTTTACCGCTAGCGAAATAGTTATCGAGCCATTTACCAGCTAGTGCTGCCAGGATAGCCGGAGCGGCAATCATCACAGTTAGCTCGCCCATTGCCCGAATGGCAAAAGCATAATATTTCCCTAGGCCTTCATTTGGCATACGCGTTCTAAAAAGGCGACAAAAGTATAGCTTTTAGAATAAATGCGGTCAAGTCACGTCGTTCGCGAACGACGTGACAAGGTTTGGGTGTGATTAGCGAAGATTGAACAGCTTTACGGCGTTGGCGGTGGTAACCCTAGCCACTTCGTCTACGCTGACGCCGTGGAGTTCGGCGATTTTTGCTGCGATATGAGTGACGAAAGCTGGTTCGTTGCGCTGGCCACGGTTGGGCGCTGGGGAGAGGTACGGAGCGTCGGTTTCAATCATCATCTGTGAAAGCGGGATTTGGCGGACGACTTCCTGCAGGTTTTTGGCGAAGGTGACGATGCCGGTGATTGAGACGAGAAAACCGATTTCGTTATAGGCGGCGGCTTCGGCGGCAGTACCAGTAAAGCAGTGAATGACACCGCGGCGAGCTAGTCCCCCGTTAGCGATCTCCTCATTTAGTAAAACGATTTGGTCGGCGTGGGCGTCGCGGCAATGGATGACGACTGGTTTGTTGACCTCGGTTGCAAATTTGAGTTGAGCGCGCACGGCCTCGGCTTGATCTGCCTTCATGAGGTCGAGGTCCACATTTGGTGGTAAACGATAATAGTCTAAACCAAACTCGCCGATAGCAACAACTTTGGGATGCTTAGCTAGTTCGCGGTAATACTCGGGGTCGAAGCGTTCGGCGCGAGTTTTGACAGTACTACCTGGCGGCTGCGTTAAAGCCTCCCCCAACCCCCAGCCGGCTAGGGGCAACGGCACTGACGCCATAGCTGGAGGGGGGCTTTCGACTTCGTCTTCGTCAACGAAGGATTGGGCGTGGAGGTGATTGGGGTGGAGACCGATAGTGCACCAAACACCGTCATATTTCTCGGCGAGGGCGAGGCCGTTCTTGCTGGTGGTTGATTGCGTGCCGACCGTAATCATGCCGACGCCAGCGGCCAGGCTGCGCTGCACTACGGCATCCATATCTTCCTTGTAGGCCTGGAAGTGGGCGTGGCAGTGGGTGTCAATAAACTTGTAATTCATACTTTGCTTGGCTGTGGATAAGTAGTCTACATCGAGTGTATGCACTCGATGTAGACTAAATCTTAGATATTTATTGAGGGAATGAGGAACTGCAGGTGCGAGACTAGGCTCGACAGGTAGCTAAAGCTGTAGGAGGCGCTGATGGTGGCCATCATGGCCGAGGAGAGGATGTTGATGAGGAAGTTCTGAATGAGGTAAGTGAGGATAACGAGCACGACAGCGGATTCGGCGAGGCCGATGACTGAACCGAACAAGCGATTGATGGAACCCAAGAACGGCAGAATAGCGATGACTTTCCAAACTTGGTTGATGAGGGCAACGAGTAGACGAAGTAATTTTGTTACTATGCCTAGGATGATGAGATAGCCGATGATTGAGAGGTACGGATGGTTAGTCGCGACGCCTGAAAAAAGTGAGGTGGCACTCAACCAGTAAAAAATATAGGTCGAGGCTACGAGGCCGACGATTAGACTCGCGATGTTCCCCGCCATGACAATCAGGCCAGCCCGCCAACCGCGAATTACGCCTATGGCGAGAATGGCGAGAGCGATGATGTCAACGAGGTTGAATTGCATATTTTTATTCGACTACTTTTTTATCGCGACGAGGGAACATTGGGGTCACGACATCAACATGGTCTAAACGGTAAGCGGCGAGAATCCTAGCTGACGATTCTGGAACAATCGGCGCGAGCCACTTTGCGATCCAACGAATCATACTAGCACATTCGGTGAGAGACTTTTTGGCAGCTTCGACATCTATCTTCACTAGTTTGAATGGTGCTTCACGATCAATTTGTTCATTACAAAAGTCTACCATCTTCCATACCTTTTCAATATACGATTTTAAATCGTAACCCTCGATAGTTGTGAGTAAGTCAGCTTCGATGTGCTCGTCCACATATTCGACGAGCTGTAAATCACCAGCGAAGTACTTATTAGCCATGGCAGAAACACGGCTAACCAAGTTGCCGAGTCCGTTAGCTAAATCAGCATATCTATCTTCAAGTTTAGCTAAACTAATGTCACCATCATCCGCTAACGGCATGGAGCGTAAAAAACCATAACGCAAAGCGTCAACGCCGAAGTCCGCAACCAGTTCGAATGGATCGAGTACATTGCCGAGTGATTTACTCATCTTTTCACCATCAACTGTAAAAAAACCGTGAGCAAGCACTTCAGTGGGTAATGGAATACCGGCCGAGAGTAGGAATGCTGGCCAATAAATGACATGAAAACGGGAAATGTCCTTGCCAATAATATGCAGTCGTTGATCTGCCTCTAACCAAAACTTTTTATAGGTTTCTTCATTATCAGCGAAACCGAGAGAGGTGATGTAGTTACTCAGGGCGTCGACCCAGACATACATCACCTGACTAGCGTCACCCGGGACTGGCACACCCCAATTTTCGGCGCGGGCTACGCTACGAGAAATACTAAAATCTTGTAAGCCATTTTTAATGAAACCGAGCATTTCGTTTTTGCGCGAAGTTGGAGTAATTTTGAGAGTTTCATTCTCTATTAAATTGGTAATGGTTTTTTGGTAGTTTGATAAACGAAAAAAATAATTTTCTTCCTGGATGGCTTCAAGTGGCTTCCTGTGGATTGGGCAGCTACCACCCGGTGCTTCTTCGTCGGTAAAAAACATTTCACAGCCAACACAATAATTACCAGAGTAACTCTTCCTGTAAATATCTTCTTGCTTAAACATGCTCCAAAGTTTTTGAGCACCACGGATATGCTTGTCGTCACGAGTACGAATAAAATCATCAAAACTTAGATTGAGTAAACTCTTTAACGAACGAAAAACTTCTGAATGACGAGTCACGAAAGTCTCTGTTGGTTCGCCAACGGCTTTAGCAGCACGCACATTCTTCAAGCTATTATCATCAGTTCCGTAATGACCACGAACAGTGTCGCCCTGTGAACGAAAATAACGAGCAATAGCATCGGCCTGTACATATTCGAAAGCGTGGCCAATGTGCGGCTTGGCGTTTACATATGGAATAGCCGAAGTGATATAACGAGTACTCATATTATTTCCAATTTTTAGGGGCAACCACGATGACGAATTCGCCTTTCTTGCTCCCTTTGGCAAGAAGAGCGATTACTGTAGCGGCAGTTCCACGGTAGGTTGTTTCGTAGAGTTTGGTTAATTCGCGACAGACGACGAGCAAGCGATCTGGTGGCAACTGCGCTAGAGTTTTCTCGATGCGGTGGGTGGCTTCGTAGAGAACGATAGTATGCTCGACGAGGGCCAGTTCGCGGAAATAAGTCTCACGACCTTTTTTGTGGGGCGGAAAACCGAGGAAGGTGAAGTTGTCCGCGGCAAAACCAGAAATGGACAAGGCTGCGATTAAGGCTGACGGGCCGGGGATCGGTACGATGTCGATGCCTTCGGCTACGGCTCGGGCAACCAGTTGACCACCTGGGTCGCTGATGTTCGGCGTCCCAGCGTCGGTAACTAAACTAACAATCCTCCCTTCTTTGAGTTGATCGATAACCTCATTCAAAACAGACTCGTCACTATGCTGTTGCACAGTGGTCATCTTAGTTTTAATTTCGCATTTCGATAACAGACCACCGGTGACGCGAGTGTCTTCGGCGCAAATGAGATCTGATTTACGGAGTGTCTGAACGGCGCGCGAAGACAGGTCGGCGAGATTGCCGATGGGGGTGGCGACGATGTAAAGTTGTCCTTTGTTCATAAAGCCCCCTCCTACTCCCCCGCTTTATCTGCCTCGTCCTTAGCCTTTTGTTCGTCAATGACGGCAACGCGAGTGTCTGGGTAAGTGGCTGCCCAGGCGAACCAGTAATATTCTGAAGCGTTGATCATGGTTAGCATTGTGCCCTTCAGCGAGCCGGCGGTGGCAACACCAGTGGCCGACCAGATTGAGTTTGTTTCTGCGTCGCTGATTGTCTTACGGGCGGTGTCGAAACTAAATGTTAGAGTTTTGTCACCAACGACAGAGCTGAAGACATGAGTCATGGCGAGCTCAGTGTCGTAGAAAGCAGCAATCGGAGTACCGCCGAGAACCGTGTTGTAAACATAAGGCCCCTGCATAATCATTTTGACGAGCGCCAGGTGTTCGCCGTTGATAGTGACGCCATCCATTAACCACTTTGCGCCGCCAATTCGACCGTCGGTGTGATTGACTGGGAAGTAGACGCTGCCCGAGGCTTCATACTGACCATATGGGTGACGAGTGTAGTCGCGAGTGTAACCGGTCTCGCTCGACAATACTTCACCGTTTGGAAAAATACTCTTCCAATCTATCCACTTCATGCTTTGCGCTGGGTACTGCGTCAAGGTGTCGCCAAGCAACATGGACGAAGCGCCGTTCCTGTGAATGACCTGCGTCCCATTAATTTGCAACCATTGATTATTAGCGCCATCGATTAGTAGCTCGCCGTTGTTGTAGACTAGTCCGCCAAAAGCTAACGAGAGAACTTCGCCGGATTTTTGACTAGCGTCATACACAATCGCGGCGCCAGTCAACGGGTCGTAGGTTATGAGTAACTGTTTGTCGCCGAACGAGTCGTTTACTACGCGGTGCCAGTTTAGGATTTGATATGGGTAAAAGCGATGCACACCGCCGACTTCAACATCAAGGCCGAAGAGATTGTCGCCGAGCAAGGTGTCCATGGCAGCGACGGTTGTAAATTGAGGATTGGTGAGGGCTGGGACATCTTCCGCCTTGAGGCCGGAGTCGATGACTTCATTTGGTGGAATGAGATAGTCCTCACCTGCGAACCGCGTGGCCTCCGTTAATAATGAGCCTGTCATTACCGGCGCAGCTGGCGTGGCGTTCTTCAACCGTTCAGTGCGGATGACAGCCAGCACGATGATGACGATGATAGCGGTGACGATAATTAGCGCGACTCGTTGCATTTTTGGGGTAAGTTTTTTCATAGATGGAATTATGGTACCATAAATTCTCTGGATTATTAAAGTCCTATAAATGATTCCTATGATCAATATTGGCCAACTCGCTCCCAAGTTCTATCTTCAGACCGCTTATCAAGCTGGTGAATTCAAACAACTCTCCCTCGAGGATTACCTGGGAAAATGGCTAGTGTTACTGTTTTATCCTCGTGATTTTACCTTCATCTGCCCAACTGAATTGAAGAGTTTCGCTAAACACACAGCTGACTTTGACACTCTAAACGCAGCCATTATTGGTATAAGTACCGATAGTGAATGGAGCCATAAAGCCTGGTTTGAACGAGATTTACCTGAAGTTACCTTTCCGATCATCGCCGATACTAACCAAAGCACAAGTCGAGACTATGATGTTCTAGATGTCGACGGCAGCTCACAACGGGGCATTTTCATTATCAATCCTGAAGGTGTGGTGATGTATGCCCTCGTCTCTGCTGGTTCGGTTGGCCGCTCAACTAAAGAGACTTTACGAGTTTTGCAGGCCTTACAGTCTGGTGAGCTTTGTCCTATTGAATGGGAACCTGGAACAGCGACGCTAGGCAAAGCGTAAAATAACTGCTAACTTTCAGCCGTACGGTATTCTCCGTACGGTTTTTAGTCCCCTCTCGAGGTTACCATGCACGCCATCCCGCTCACTCTCCCCCTGCACGCTCATGTTCCGCTGCACCCCGCATTGCGCCTGCCGTGTGCCAGCTGCGGCTTCACCAACGAGACTCTGGCCGAGATCACCGCTCGTGGCTATCTCTGCTTGGTCGACATCGTCGCGCTCGAGATGTCCGAGCTGCTAGGAACTTTCAGCAGTGACGCTGTGAAGGACATCATCAGCGTGATGAGCAGGCTCTGCATCCACATTGGGGAGCTGCCCTTCAACCGGATCCTGGCCAAGAACGCTGCTCGACTCCAGGGCATCACAGCCGAGCTGATCGTGAAGATGAGTGCTGAATTCGTGGAACAGTTCAGCAAGCAGGTCGGCAGCCCGCCCGTTGCAGTCGGTTCGCTCACCCTGTTGTCGCTGGCCATCCACCACGGGTTCGGGTTCTCCGAGGATGAGAAGCGGCAGGTCAACCTAGCGTTGCTGCCCTACGGCCTGCGCTGCGACATGACGCTCGACCAGATCTTCCAGGGTCCACCAGTTGCCAGCCAACCGCCGTTGACCAAGAAACAACTGAAGACTTGCGAGCTTGAGGCGCGTTACCCAGTACTCTCGCCAGAAGGTGAGGATTGGGTTCGTAGCCACACCGATGTGCTGCCGCAAGTGATTCATATCTGGCTGGCGGTCATGGCTGTGAGCGATCCGCCGGACGAGCTGGTGCAGTGGTTCGTGAGCAAGAACATGCCGTTGCAGCGCATCTCCTCCGCTGACCTCGAGCGCGTGATGAAGCTCATCAAGTCAGAATAGTGCTACCGCAGCCAAGCCCCTGACGCCTGCCTGGAGTTCTCTCCGGACGAGGCGTCTTTCTTTTCTGGTGAATACCCCTGGTTTCTATCCCTGGGGTATTCACCACTTTTTGACCTATTACAAGCAAAAGCGTAATCTGACGGTGGAGTCAAAACAATGCCCCTACCCCTCCCCATCTCCGTCAGTCGCCCCCTCAACCCACAACTCGATTGTCCGTGCCACCAGGCTGGTTTCAACGCCGACACATTGCAGGAGCTGACCCAGCTCGGCCTCTACTTCGTGGTCGACATCCTACTGCGCGGCTCGCTCGTCCTGCTAACCGACGCCGCTCGCGAGAATGTCACAGAGATACTCGAATCCTTCGATCTGCACCTGGGCGACCTGCCGAACTGCGGGGCGATTGGTCAGAACCTGCCACGGATCACACTCATTCAGACCAGCCTATTTGGTCCGGTCGATCGTGCGCTGGCAGATCTGACACGCAATTACTGTGGAATTATCGGTACGCCGACGCCGCTGGCCATGGCACTCCTCCCCAGGATTTCCATGATGGAGGCGTTGCATGGCAACCTCGACCGCCTGCTTGCCAGCCACGGCTTGCATCAGCAAATGACGCTCGACGAGGTGTTCAAGTACACGCCACCAGTGTCGGTCGATGCCACCATGCTCTGGCGGTTCAGCGTCGATGTCCACAATACGAAGATGCCGCGAGCTGTGGTTGACTGGGTGTTGCAGGCCAGGAACGGCCCCTCCGCCACCGTTTTCGACGCCTGGCAGCTAATGATGACCGTAGGCGATGCGCCGCCTGAACTCAAGCAGTGGTTCACCGAACACGGCTTCACGACCGACCCGCTGCTGGCCGCCGACTACGAACGAGTGCTGAAGTACTCCAGCCTGCAGGGCTGATGATTGAACAGTCCACCCGTCGTCCGCGTCCTGGAGTCCTTCCAGGCCGGGCGTCTTTCTTTTCTGGCGGGGGGCAGGCCTGTCCTCGCCCTGCGGGGAGACCCCGCCTATTATTCTGTGGAAGTGGTCTACCTCGAGCGTATACCTTCGAGGTAGACCACTGTAGGTTAGCGAAGTTTAGTGAGCCACTCGGCCAAGGTACGGACGGCGTAACCGGTGCCGCCTTTGGCGAGGTATGAAGCAAGGGGGCGTTCGGCGAAAGCGGGGCCGGCGATATCGAGGTGGGCCCAGGGGGTGGTGCCGACGAATTCTTGCAGGAATAGGCCAGCGGTAAGTGACCCACCGTAACGACTGGTGGCGATGTTGCGCAGGTCGGCGACCTCGCTTTCGATGAGCGGTTTGTAACGAGGTGGCAGCGGCATCTCCCACAATTTTTCGCCAGCCCGATCCGCGGCGGCTAATAATTCGACAGCAAGATTTTCATCATTCGTCATGAGGCTGGCAATTTCTTCGCCGAGCGCAACAACGCAAGCACCAGTCAGCGTTGCCAAGTCGACGACGGCGGTCGGCTCGAGGGTGACGGCGTAGCACAAAGCGTCGGCTAGGGTGAGGCGACCTTCGGCGTCGGTGTTGAGGATTTCGATAGTCTTGCCGTTCATGGCGGTAACGATGTCACCCGGGCGCATAGCCTTGCCGCTTGGCATGTTCTCCGCAGCGGCGATGATGCCGTGCACGGTAGCCTTTGGCGCGAGGGTTGCAATGACGCTGAATAGCCCGAGGACGGCGGCCGCCCCTCCCATATCACATTTCATGGTCATCATAGCGTCTGCTGGCTTGAGTGATAAACCGCCGGAGTCAAAAGTAATGCCCTTGCCGACAATAGCAAACGATTTCTTCGACTTGGTTTTTGGCGTGTAGGTGAGGTGAATGAACTTTGATGGAAACTCGGAACCGGCACCGACCGCTAGATATGAACCCATGCCGAGCTTAGCGCAAGCAGCCTCGTCGAGAACTTTGAGTGTAATGGTGCCGTGCGAGGACTTGGCAATTTTTTGAGCTGCGTCGACGAGAGCCTGGGGATGGAGATTATTTGGTGGCTGGTTGACGAGGTCACGAGCCAGGGTGACTCCGCCGATGAGTGTGGCGGCACGGTTGAAACCTTTTTGCGCCAGCGCTAATTGTTTGCGCTCAACAATAATATTTATCGATGAGAGTTTAAGCTTGGCTTCGGACGGTTTTTTGAACTCACTATAAGAGTAGGTGGCGAGCAAGATAGCTTCGTGCATGGCTTGAGTGATGGCGTCGATGGCGAATTCGTCGAGGCTCGGCAGGGCAAGACTCAACGAAGAAATCTTGAGGCCACGAGCTGATGAGAGCGCCACGCCGGTTGCTTCGCGGATGACTTCGAGATCAACCTCCGCCTCTTCACCAAGACCGACGGTGAGTAAATACTTGGCACTGCAACCGACGGGTGACGGCTCAATAAGGACTTCCGAGGCCTTGCCTTCGCTAAAACGAATTAACACATCGTCTGCCTGTTCTTCCAGCTTTCCTACGACAATGCGGATATCCATATAATTTGTTTGACTTTATTACTGATTAAAAGTATCATAACGCCACAAACTTTCAACCCTATGCCTACACGCCATAAAATCGCCCGCAAGGCTGAACGCACTATCTGGAAAGCTGCCAGAAAGACCGCCGAGTCCAAGCGCCGTAAGAGCAAGGCAATTCGCCTCAAAAAGCTAGCAAAATAGCAAAAACGAGCCACTCGGCTCGTTTTTACTTTGGTGAAAACTGGACATATATACGGAAATGTGGTATATTGTAGCCAAGCAAAATAGACCCCGCGTGAAGAAATTCTGCGAGCCTAGATTTGCAGAAATAATTAACCCACACACTATGCAAGGAACAATCAAGCGTTTGACTGACCGCGGTTTTGGCTTCATCGCCCCAGAAGATGGTAGCGCAGACCTTTTCTTTCACTCAACTGAGCTCGTAGGCGTTGCCTTCGATGAACTCCGTGAAGGTGACAAGGTAACTTTCGAAGTTGCCCAGTCAGACAAGGGTCCTAAGGCTGTCGGCGTTTCCCGCGCGTAAGCTTAACCCCAAGAATCCCCTTAACGGGGGATTTTTGTTTGTCCAAATATTTTTTGTATGCTATCTTCCTCTCTTATGAAAATTGCAATTATTGGAGGAGGTGCGGCTGGGCTGATGGCTACAGCTAGTGCTCTGGAGAAAAATCCTGAGGCTGAGATTTTTTTAATTGAACGAAACGATGGGCTGGGAAAGAAAGTGATTATTTCCGGCGGTGGACGATGCAATGTGACAACGGGAATTACCGATGTGAAGACGGTGCTAACAAAGTATCCACGAGGCCATAAGTTTTTAGCAACGGCCATGCATTCATTCCCACCAGCGGATGTTTATAAGTGGTTTGAGCTACACGGTGTGCCGCTCAAAACGCAGGAGGATATGCGCTGCTTCCCCGTCAGTAATGATGGGCACGATGTGGTGGGCGCATTCGAAAAGATATTTGTTGACTCGATGGTTAATGTTTTATTAAAAACTCATGTTACTTCGATCACTAAGATTGGCGAACAATTCTCAATTATTGTGCGAGATGAGGTTGAGCCACTGATTGTCGATAAAGTCATCTTAACTACTGGTGGTCAGGCTTATCGTCAAACTGGGTCAACTGGGGACGGCTATGCTTTCGCGATTCAACTTGGACATTCGTTTACTCCCCTCGCACCGAGTCTCAACGCATTTTTTAGTAAGGAAACCTGGCCGGCAGATATTTCTGGTTTGTCATTTAAGAAAGCTACCGTCACTGCTAACCGTACAGGCAAGCCAAGTTTTACAGGGCCGTTTCTTTTTACACACAAAGGCGTCAGTGGTCCGGCTGTTTTTGCACTATCGTCAATGGTGGCGTTTGAGAAGTATGATCACAACCTACCGCTCGTTATCACCATCGATTTGTTCCCTGATCAAACGCATGAACAACTTCGCGCACTGCTCAACAAAAAAATTGTTGGTAGCCCGAACCGCGAGTTCGTAAATGTAATTAGCAGCATCATTCCTAAATCGTTAGCAGATATTGCTGTGAACGAGCTCAGTCTCCCCGGCAAGCGGTTCAGTGCCGAGGTTGGCAAGAAGGACATGGTCGCCTTCCTCAACTGGTGTAAGGCCGTGCCGTTGACGATTGTCGGACGAGGTACTGGTGACGAGTTCGTAACCGCAGGCGGTGTCAACTTGCATGAGGTGAATCCGGTAACGATGGAGTCGCTGATTACACCTGGTTTATTTTTTGCTGGCGAGATTCTGGATGTCGACGGCTTTACTGGCGGTTTCAATTTGCAGGCCTCATGGGCAACTGGCCGCTTGGCAGGCAGCAACTCGGTAAAATAAAACTGTGTTACAATAAGTTTATATGCGAGTACCAGTACGGCAATCAGAAGTTTTGGCAGCGAGTAAAAAGGTGGATGACCACCACCTCACCCGAGGGACCATGGAGCGGATGCGCCAAGAGATTTTGCGTTTGACTAAAGAACGACCAGCGTTAGCACTAGAAATGCAACGCACGGCTGAAGAAGGCGACTTCTCCGAGAACGCTGGGTACCAGGCGGCCAAGGCGGCCTTGCGTCGTTTGAATAACCGCATCACTTTTCTTGATGAACAGTTGCGATTTGCTGTACCGATTGATCAGGATGATGACACTGGAAAAGTTCACATCGGTTCTACAGTGACGGTTGAGGTTAGTGGGAAAACAATGAAGTTGGAAATACTTGGTTCGCAGGAGAGTAGCCCTGGTAAGGGGCGCATTTCTCACCTCTCCCCACTCGGCGTGGCACTAATCGGCCACAGCGTCGGCGATAAAATTCAGTTTGAAACGCCTGGTGGAATGGTTATTTATAAATTACTGGAGTGTTCCTAGATCAAGGAATTGGTTGAACGAGATTTTTGCTACGAAATCTGGGACATGACTAACCATTATCATGGCACCACCGAATTGCTCGAGAGCTGCGGCAATGATTGGCAGATGGCGGAAGTTGATGTGGTTTGTTGGCTCGTCGAGAATGAGGAGGCCTGGTTTTTGCAAAACGAAACGGGCGAAGCAAAGCAAACCTTTTTGACCTTCGGACAGCGAGCCAACCTTGTTACCGAGAAGATCTCCTGTTAGCAGGAATTGTGAAGCAACGGCGCGGAGCTTTTCGTTGGCTGCTCCATTGGTGGTCACATCGCCTTCGTTTTCCATCACACTGGCCAGTGAGGCGTAGGCCGTCTGGTCGAAGTCGAGGCCGGAGAAATCCTGACGATAGTAGCCCACATTAACGCCCTTAGTAATTGTGACACCTTCGTCAGTGTTGTCGGCGAGGAGACGAAGAAGCGTGCTTTTACCAATTCCGTTCGGGCCACTAATCAACAAACGATGCCGGCGACGAAGCGTAATCTTGACCTCCTTGCGTTCGGCCTCGTGATTTTTAATTATTTTGACACTGGAGATCTCCACCATTGGTTCACCGAAGTCTTGAGTCGGAATGATGAAATCGCGAATGGTGCGATCGTCGCGTTTTACATCCACCATATTTTCTTCGGCATCGGCAACCTGATCACGCAACTTGCTGGCCAGCTTACGCATCTTTCCGCCCTTTTGCGCAAAGAAGTTAATCTTGTCCTTGCGATCCTGAATCTCTTTCAAGAGTCGGGCGTTTTTCATACGGTCGCGCTCTACTCGTGCAGTGATTTCCTCCACCACATCAAAGTAGTTGCCTTCGTAGCGATCCACCTTATGACTAAAAATATCTAGGTGCAACACGCCTTCCGTGAAAGCATTTAGGAAGTCGGCGTCGTGAGAAATTACCAAAACTGTTTTCATGTACATCATGAGAAAACCGGTGAGGTGCTCAATGCCTGCAGTGTCGAGGTTATTGGTTGGCTCGTCGAGCAGCAAAATGTCTGGGTCTTGAATTAGAGCGTAGGCTAGAAGTAAACGAGCTTGCTGACCGCCGGAGAAATCTTTTATGTGTTTGTCTAGAAGCGGTGTCTGCAGGTCTACGATTTCCATGACATCGGTAATTTTTTTATCGAGATCGTATTGCAACTCGGTGAAGGCATGAGCGAAAAACTCCTGTACGGTGTCATTCAACCATTCACGAGGCACGACCTGAGTAGCGATGGCGATTTTAGCATTTTTGGCAAAATGGATTTGACCTTTATCTGGCGTAAGAACTCCGGTTAAGAGCTTGAAAATTGTGCTCTTCCCTGCCCCGTTTTGACCCATGACAGTCATCTTGCTGTTCTCACGGACACCAAAATTGACCTCGTCCAGAAGTAAATTATCTTTGTCGTAGCCAAACGACACATTTTCAAACCTGACGACAACATTCTCGGCCATAATTTTAGAATTGATGATTGCTGTAAAAGGGCTGTAGTAAACCATAAAATACGGCTTTTGGCAAGGTTGGTATGGTGGAGTGCTATAATGCCATGGATAATCTTATTATATGTTGAAAAATTCCCGTCTACTGCTTGTAGCGATCGTGTTCAGTCTTGTGGTTTGCGCAATTGGTGTCATCATCTATACCACTTCATCATCAAGAACGAAATCCGCCCAGATTGTTTTTGGTGCGGACTTTGGTAATAACGATGGCTGCGATACGCACAGCAATGCTGGTTGCGATATCTTTCTAGCTGATATTGAACTCGATGGAACAGTATCTTCAATAAGACAATTAACTGACCAGGATGGCGCTGAAGTATTTCCAGTATTCTCTGCAGACAATGAGTTCGTCTATGCAAATATTTGGAGTAACAGCAAACAAGCCGATATCGAATGGATCAATACTGATAATGGAAGTAGTGGAACATTACAGGCAGGAGCTCGCGGTTTGGCGCCATTGCCAAATGGTAAGAGCGCGGTCTTTGCTCCGCTAGTTGCTAACTCGCCGCTCCGGATGGCCGATTTTTCTTCACCAACAACGCTTACCAATGCGCGGGCTATTACTCCACCGGGTAATTATAATGAGCCACACGCATCAGTGCTTGGTGACATAATTTTTTATCAACTTTTTGGTGAAGGTAAAGGTAGCAACACTGCGCAAGCGCAGATTTATCAAACTAGTACAAACAAGATTATTGAGGTTACGCCAAGTGACGGTACAGCTCATTGTTTTTGGGGCTTTAATGGTACAGCGACTTACTGCAATAATGTAGAGTTGTTTCAAGGTATTCAAAGATCTTCGTTTATTGATAGTGTCATTAGTAAAACAGGTGGATCTATCCGGCATCCAAAGCCTGCTACAGTGAGTGCGGTTGATGCTGATTACGCAATCTGTAAAACAACCTCTATTGCCTATGGTGCTTTCTGCGATGAAGATCATTTGATTGTCACTCTTGGTTGCGGTACCGAAACGGCATCTGGCATAGAGATGATGATGTCAAAAATTGCACTGCTCGATTTGACGCAAAAACCTCCGCGAATTATGCCGTTAGGAAAAAATCTAGCTACTGCTTTTGGCGGGCCTGGTGGTTCCTCCTACACTGCTAGTTGTCGAATAAAGTAAGCGAGCTAAACGAATAAGATCGTAGCCATAAAAACCATTAAAGTGTTCGTAAATTGGCTTTAGGAATTCTGGCTTAAGGCCGCTCTCGAATGCGCCATGGATTTCGTTGACGCCTGGAATGAACAGCAGATGAGCGAGATCGCTCGCGGCAATTTTTTTGAGGGCGAGCAAGTCGTCAAGGTGGTCCATGATGGTGCTTGGTTGGCGATTGAGAGTTTCGCAAATCTCCTCAATTGTTTTTTGGTTCAAAATTAAGTCAAAGGTTTTTTGCCATTTTGGTTCTTTTACCTTCTTGGCTTTTTTAAGGCGTGGAGCCTTGTCGCCAAAAAGCTTAAAGCCAGAGGTTGTGCCACCACAATTAGCCACAAAGCCTTCGTGCTTGGCCAGCAAATCTGCGGCGTTGATTTCTAGTAATTCAGCTTGAGCGGCGTTGCTAGACTCTAAAAACTTAGCGTCTTCCTGCAACACATTCTCGTCTACTTCGAGAGCCCTGGCATTTAAGCCGCCAAGAAACAAGCCAGCTAAAGTGCGAACACGGGAGAGCGCAACATAACCCTGGCCGTAAGCGAAGGCCTGGCCGAGGTCGACGAAGGCGGCGTCGAGCGACATCCCCTGACTCTTGTGAACGGTCATCGCCCAGGCTAAACGAAGCGGCAATTGAATGACACTAGCGAGCGGCCGGCCGTCGCCGTCAATGCTCCAGGTATCTGGCGTCACCTGAATACGGCGCCCAGAACGCAGCTCAACGATTGGGTATTTTGAATCATGCGCGAAGTCTTTAACGACACCGGTTGTGCCGTTCACAAAGCCTTCGTCAAAATGGTTTTTGGTAAACATGACGCGAGCGCCAACTTTTAGGACAAGGCGATCTGGCGATAAGCAACCGCGCTTAAGCTGCTCGATGAGCGGCGGTGCGCCATGACCGGCCATGGTGTAGCTCTGCTCTTTGCCGAGTAATTTTGCGAGGTGCGTAGCGTTGATGCGGTCAACATCGGCGTTATGTGGGAAGAGTGTGGTGATGTCCGTAGTTTCCTCGCGCTTGATTTGCCTGGCCTGAAGATGACGCAGATGATCTTCATCCAGGCTGCCGTTACGGAGAGCCGACAAAATGTTTAAGAAGGTGGCGTCCTCCTGACGATGCTGCTCGCTTAGGTAACAAACGGTGGGGGCGGCGTGTTGCCAAGCGTCGCTCATGAAGGCGAATTGCGGCATCGGTTCATCTGCTCGCGAGACTGGAGGTAGCTGGAAAAAGTCGCCAACGAAGACTACCTGGAGGCCACCGAATGGTTGCAGACTTCGGCGCAAGGACTGGCAGACTTGGTCGACGAGGTTGAGCGTCGCGCCGCTCAGCATGGAGATTTCGTCGATGATGAGGACGCTGGTTCCGTTCATGCGCTTGACTAGCCGGCTGACCACGCACATTTCCTGCAAATCATTACGCGACAAAAACTTTTTGATACCGATGCCTGCCCAGGAATGAATAGTGAGGCCGTTGATGTGAGTGGCAGCAATGCCGGTAGAGGCCGTAATAGCTGGTTCGACGCCACAGCTACGCAAATACGCCACATAACGGTTCACCGTGTGGCTCTTGCCGGCGCCCGGTTGGCCAGTTAAAAATACATTTCGGCCGGTCTTTAGGATGGCTAGGGCGTCGGTTTGCAACATAGTGGAGGTATTGTAGCACAGTTGCAGTTAGTAGTTGGGCCTGCCCGGCTCCGCCGGGTAGTTAGTAGTTTGTAGTTTAAACATGGACAAATGTTCGATTTTGTGGTATGTTTTAGCGTCATGGATCTTCCCTTTAGGGCTTTATTTTCGAGCTTTAGCGGGAGGATTCCATGAATAAAATGACTTTTAAGCAGCGTTTTCGTGACGAGCTGGTACCGTACTGGCGTACTCGGCTGACCGAGCTGGTCGGCGGCTGTCACGAAGGTTGGCTGTGGCTCGGATTGATCGGGTTCGTCGGCGCCAATGTGGCCGAGAACACCTTCGCGGCGTTCTTCAGCTTCATCCCGATTCTCGGGCCATGGGCGGTGGATAATGTACTCGATGTTATTGTTGGGTTTGTTACCTCGCCTCTGCCACTCGCTTGCTCCGCCGAACTCGCCAGACGCTACGGCTGGCTGAAAAAACCGTAGAAAAGACCACCCAGCGCTCCTGCTGGGTGGTCGTTCCTTTTTAGCTTAAAGTTGTCTAAATTTCGTCGTCCTCGATAGCTGCTCCGGAAATGGCCTTCAGGATGAGGTCAAGCTTAGCGTTGATTTGCTTGAGCTGAGCTGACGAGTCGTCCCGCTTGTTGAAGCTTGGTCGTTCGCCGAAACCACCACGGTCGCGTCGTTCATTACCGAAGGCTCCTGGCTCGCGGCGCTTATTGCCAAATGCACCAGGTTCAGACTGCTCGCCGTCGTCGCGCACAAAACAGTTGCTGCAGAAGATTGGCTTTTTGCCGTTTGGCTTGAATGGTACCTCACAACGCTCACCGCACTTGGTGCAGGTGGCTGGGTGCATAGTTACTGGCCCCTTGTTTTCACCACGACTGGTACCGAATCCACCTTCGCGCTTGGCGTATCCGCTCTTGCCACCTGGCTTATATCCCCCTTTACTTCCACCAAACTTCTTACCAAACATATCTTTTTTTGCTAATTATAGATGAGAATTGGCGAACCATACACTAGTTCGGTAGAATTGGCAAATGCACAATACAAGACCTGACCCCTAATTGCTTATTATGTTGGCGGAAGCGAGTAAGGCGGTGTCTGGTATGGCCTGTTGACTGCCGTATTTCTCAATTAACGACTGATAGACTTGATCAACTACTACGAATATTGGTGCTTTAGCGTTTAAACGCGCATTAAATAACCCTAGTTGCTCAGCATCCAAATCTTTCCTAAATGCCGTCAACTCTTCATTGGTTAAAGGCGGCGTACTCTTAAGCAGAGCTTGATCACCCTTATCCAGCAAAGTATTAGATTTCCTGATTATAACTACCCGTCGAATATTCTCAAGTGGCTTTGTGTTGATCGCTCTCAATTCTGGCTTAATCATATCGGCTGGCGCGGTTTGTCCGATGTTAATAACTAAAGTATCGATCCTGGCACCAACCAGAGCATCTTCACGCAACAGGATGTCTGAGCTTAAACTCAAAACATCGAAATGCATATTGCTGAAAGCAGCAGCTTCGATAGTTACCCTCTGGTTTTTGGCTACTTGTAACGCTAAGGTATCGGTTATGAAGTAATCACCCATCTGCTGTCCAGTGCCTTCGCCATTGCTAGAGAAGATGCCGCCATCAAACTCAAGCGCATCTTTTGGATTTTTGCTTGGCTTATCTGCACCATTGCCGTTAAATCTCAACACGGTATCGTGCGCCCTAGCATTCGCTAAGGCGCCGGCCTGAAAACCCATATTTCGTGACCAGCTTAGTTGATCTACCTCCAAGCCTGCCAAGCTACCAGTTGATACATTTTTCAGATTCAGCGATTGCATTTTATTCATCCACCTAAAATCAACACCGTTAATAAATTGGTCACCGATCCCTCCGCCTTCAATACTAATATGCGTCAAGCCTTTTTGTAATGCTCGAGTCAAGGCCATTCCACCTTCTATATCATTGTTATCGAGGTCTACAATGGCCAACTGTAAATCTAAATACGAATCTTTGGTCCAGGCAATGCCAGCTATCTCTGCTGGAATTTCGGTAATGCCTTTAATCTGCATTGACGAGGTTGGGATGTCAAAGATAGACGGCAGCTGATCACCATGAAGAACCCAGGCTATCGGCCCGTGTTCCCTGAATATTGATCTATGAATCCCCTGCTTAGAATTTATGGCAATCGGCTGATAGCGAGCATTTATCCTTTCAGTAACACGCTTCATTTGAGGTGTACTACCGTTAGTTGCAAGATTCGCTAGGGTTGAAACCCTCATTTGTTCTTGTCGTTGCGTCAACAACACATCAAGCGCTTGCTCATCGAAGGTGTCAAACCTTTCAAGATCGATGATACCAGAAGTATAAGCTTGATCAAGATTATCGAGCGTTAATTTTGGCTTGTTGTGAACCAGACGAAGTTCGATTGTGTTGCCGAAGTTTTCGCGCGAGAGGGCGTAAGATTTGCCAATCGGATGTGGGTCAATGTTCATGGTCTCGCGGCCGTCGCCGTAAGTGGCAATACCTTCTGGGTAACTGCTGGTTGAGTTATCTACTAAGGCGGAATGAAGCAGACTGGAGACCTGGCCGATTGGGTCTTTCAGTTCAGCAACTTTTTTAAGATCCTCGCGGGTGGCTTTTTTGATTAATTTCTTGTTTGGTTCGTCCTCAACACCCCAAGTTGTTAGACCAGTTTTAACAGCAAAAGATTTTACAGCCATCGCCGTTACTTCTCGCCCACCTATTTCCTGGTGCTTGGCAATATCTGTAGGATTCATTTCGTGATGTGGTGCGTCGCCCTCCAAAACTATTACTCCTTTACCTTCTGCTGTAAGGTCGATGATGACACGAACATGGCCTGGTTGAATTACGCCACTCTCATTTACTTTACCACGGAAAATCTCCACCTTCATTTGACTGTTCTTAACATATTCAGGGAACACGGCCTGCACCATGGCGGCAATAAATTTAGCCCGTGCCTCGCATTCGCCGACGCCAGAATTAAGAAGATCGGTGAGTTGATTATAGCCGTCGTTGTAGTCGCCTTGCTGTTTGAGAATCCAACCAAGCGTTTCTGGCTCTGACCAGCCGCCAGCCTGTTGGCGCTTGGCAGCTTCGACTAGTGCATCAAAGTGAGCTCGAGCTTTCGCAGTGTCTGCCTCACTGACACCACCCAGCTGTCGTTCCTGCTCTAAATATAAAGTAGCTAGGTCAACAGGCAATGATTCACCCTTATCCATCTTTTCCTGATACTTTTCTAGCAAGCCTTCTGCAGTTTTTTTAGCTTCATCTTCACTCATCTTAGCGCTAATTATCTGAGGCATGCGTTCAGCTGCAAGCAAAAGATCCTCATGATCCAGATAGGCCACATTCCAAGCAACGAAGAGGACTTTGAGAAACCGATGATAGCGTTTGGAAAAACGCTCCAAACGATTCTCGTGGAGGATTGATTCTTTATCTTGTCGAGGTTGGTATTCACCCCCGCCCTGTCGTTCTGACATATTTGTTTAAGAGATTATAGAACGAAAATCAAGACACCAGCTGTAGCCATAATGAGCATAACGAGTACGCCAAGAAGGTTGGACCATTTGCCGTTAGTATGACTACCCATTATTTTTTTATTATTCGAGATGAGGAGGATTAGTAGCAAGAGTGGCGGAGCGACTAGGCCGTTCAGCACAGCTGTGTAGTACAGCATGGTGAATGGCGGAATGTGTAAGTAGTTGATGAGTACGCCAACTAGCGTCGCAAGAATAATTATGCCGTAGAAGGCTCGCGCTTCATACCATTTTTTGTTTAGGCCGCCTGGTAAATCAAAAGCTTCAACTGCTGCATAAGACGCCGAGCCTGCAAGAATTGGTACGGCGAGTAGGCCGACTCCCATGATACCAATAGCGAAGAGGACGAAGGTGAAGTTACCTGCCAGCGGGCGCAAGGCCTCGGCGGCAGCGGCGGCGGTGTCGATTTGGGTAATGCCGTGAGCGCCAAGAGTGGACGCGGTGGTGACGATGATGAAGAACATGACGAGGTTGGAAAAGAACATGCCGACTGCTGTGTCGAGACGCATATCGCGAATAGCCGAGAATAGGTTTTGTTTCTTCTTGCCCAATTCCTCTTCCACTTCCTCGTTCGCTTGCCAGAAAAATAGGTAGGGCGAAATGGTGGTGCCGAGGACGGCCACGATGTTTAGAATGTACTCGCGCTGAAACGAGAACGATGGTACGAAAGTAGACCAAGCGACTTGGCTCCAGTCCTGCTTAACTACAAAGGCGGTAACCACATACGCTAGCAACGACAGCGTGAGGTACTTCAGGATTTTTGCGTAGCGAGGATATGAAACAAAAATTTCTAGGCCAAGCGTCAAGACCGTTAAGCCAAGCAGCCACACAGTGAACGGTACGCCGAGTAACAATTGACCGGCTGCCGCCATAGCACCCAAGTCTGCTCCTATGTTGATGGTATTGGCGATGATGAGTAGCGACACGGCAACATACAATACTGGCCGGCTGTAATGACGGCGAATAGTACCAGACAACCCACGGCGCGTAACAATACCAATACGGCCACACATTTCCTGCACAACAGTCATGAACGGAAAGCTGAACAACGCTAACCATAACTGTCCATAGCCGAACTGCGCTCCGGTTTGCGAGTAGGTGCCAATTCCTGATGGGTCGTCGTCAGCAGCACCAGTAATGAAACCAGGTCCCAGGCGTTGCCAGAGATTCTTACTCATAGAACATTGAAGAATCTACAGTTCGGGTGAAGCAGACACGACCAGTGGTGTGTGACCAGTTACCGCCATAAACAGGATCAATGTAGACTGATCGAGGTTCAGGGTAAACACCTGATTTTAGCGTAGTCCCAATGTCGGTAGTAGCGAATGAAGCGCAGAGCTCAAAGTTACGAATTTCGTTGATAGCGTCAGCTGCTGGAATGTACTCGTAGGCTGCACTAGTTTCTGGATCGACTGGAGCATTGAAACCGTTGAGTGAGGTTGAAAGTTCTCTCAACGATGCTGGAAGTGTGTGTTTGGTGGCGTAGAAATTAACAACCTCATTTTGGATTAGCTGCAAATCGCTGACACGAGTTTCGTCGAGGCGGACCAAGCGTTGCTGCATTGGTGAGCCAACAAGCACAAAGCCGAGAACGATGGCTGCGACAAGCACGATGGAGGTTGACCAGGCCGTCACCTTATTAACTTTTGTTTTCTTTGTAACATCACGACGCAAATCCCATAGATAGTAACCGAAGACGGCAGCAGCAGTAACGAGAACGACAATTACTTTAAGAATGAAGCGAGTAGTGATTTCGCCGTTCAAGAAGTAATTGACGAGCGTAACCAAATCAACAATCATGGTGATAGCGGTAACGAAGAGAGTCAAATAGAGTAACCATTTTTTAATACCAATCTGATGCTTTTTTGGATCTGCTTGGACATCCTTGCTGAGCAACCATGAGATAAGAATAAAGGCTGGCCAGACTACAATTAGTACGGCCATGCTGTTACGAATAATGTCGAGAGCATTGGAGTAGGAGTAAGACAAGACATCGGGAAACTTTACATTGACATACTGAAAAAGTAGCGTGATGAAACCAATGACACAGGCGTAGAGCGTGCCGATGCCGAGCAGGTGACCAAAGACATCACGAGCTGTGGAATGCGGGAGAGTGATTTTCATAGGGCGAATGTTAGATTGACTGAAGTATAACATTTATTTGGACTTTTTGTATTTGCTGACATAGAGATCTAGCACTTTGCCAACTAGGTTTAGGCCGGTCAATCTTTCTGAGCCTGTTAGTTGCGGCGTACGGTTTATTTCTAAAATGTATGGTTCGCCTGTTTTGGCAACTATAATGTCGACGCCAGCGAGGTCAAAATCAAAAGCTACAGCTGCTTGCTCAGCGATTTCGATTACTTCTGGAATGTTTGTTAACGGGATAGCTTCGCCGCTACCACCGAGTGAGAGGTTGTTGCGCCACTCCCCTTTTTGCCCACGACGCAAGACGGCCGACTGGGCCACGCCGCCAATGACGGTAATGCGATAGTCGCCGTCAGCCTTAATGAATTGACGGAAGGCAAATGAGGATTGGTGGCGCTGAGCCCAAGAAAACTTTATGAAGTCAAACCAGTGGCGGACAAGGGTGACGCCGCGACCTTTGCGAGAGTTTAGAGTTTTAACGACGATGGGCCACTTGCTGGCACGAAGCGTTTTGATGGCCTGACGCCAGGACGAAGTGATAGTTGTAGCCGGAAACGGCAAACCGAGTTCGCTTTGACGAGCCAGTTGGTATGACACTGACTGCTCGTGCATTGGCGTAGCTATGCAGTTGGCGTCGAGGATAACTGTGCCCTGCTCGGCTGCTGCGGCCGCTGCTGCGTACCACAATGCCCGATGCTTTTGGACCGTGAATAAATGGATAATATCGTAACTAAACAGATCTTTTCCGTTCACCAAAAACTTGGTACCGCTGGCGTCGTGAGTACTAACCAGAGCTCCTGCCATACAGCCTACTATCTCCAAACCTCGACTCTTGGCCTCCCGCTGTGCTCTGTCCATGAACCAGCCCTTCACCTGACCAGCCAGTAAAACTTTTATTTTCTTTGGCATATCAAGTAAGCGCCAGCTGCCAAATTGAGTAATTGAGAACAGCGGCAAAACTTACCCATAAAATATAGGGCAAGAGTAGCCAGGCTGCTGGTTTAGATACTCTAGCAAAAGCCACGATGGTAGCCAGGATCATGAACCACAAGCCAATAATTTCTACAAACGCACCGCCTGGGCTGTGCAGTGTAAAGAAAACATACGACCAGCTAATATTCAGGATGAGTTGCGCGACGAAGACCACGATCGCTTGCCGTACTTGCGTCTTACGGATTCCTTTTTGCCAAACCAAGTAAGCAGCCAGCCCCATCATGGCGAACAGCAATGTCCAGACCGGCCCGAACACCCAGGCTGGTGGATTCCAGGTTGGCTTAGTAAGCGTAGCATACCAAACTGGTATCGCCGACATGGTGAAGATTGAGCCGATTATGCCAGCGAACTCGACGCCGATCACCCACAAGGCGAGGTTGGCTAGGTGACGAAGATTGCGCATAATTATTGGTTAATGGTTTTACTGTAGGCTTTGAGGCCGGCCATTTGAGCTTCGGTGATGTGGATGCTGGGGCGTTTGGCTTTTATGTTGGCGATGGCATCTGTAGGAGTCATGCCTTGCTTTATAAGATAAGCTGCGAGCAGGGTTGGCGCGCGGCCATGACCGTTACGGCAATGAATGTAAACTGGTAATTCTCGTTTGGCGCAAAACTCTAGCAACTCCACGCCGAGCGCTAGGGCGTCCGGTGTTGGTGGTAAATAATCTGGAGTTGGCAACCACAAGAAATAGTCGACGCCGTGCGGGGCGTCTATGCGCAAGTCCTCAAGACTGATGTCTACCCTAATGCCCTTGCTCAACAACTCCTTCGCGAAACCAAACTGGCAGCACATGTTTGTGCCAAGGTAGACGAGTTTGCTTATTTGCTGGTAATCAAAACCGGGGAAACCCAGAAAATGATTGAACCCGTCAACGATTTTATTTTTCATACAGTAGTAGTATACTACGCAATTTGATAACAAAAAACCCTCAGAACCAAATTGGCTTTGAGGGATTTTATTATTAATCGGCGATTTCGTCCTTCAGATCATTGTACTGCTCCTCCATGGCGTGCCATTCGCGACGCAAGGTTTCGACCAAGGTGTCCTTGATGTCAATCGCTAGCTCTTTCTTGGCAGCGTATTCGTCCACCACTTTCTCTACCAAGTCGTCGTATGCCTCTTTAGTAACATCTTCCATTTTATGTAAGGCCTTCTTAATTTTTTTGGCGAGTTTCTTAGCGTCGTCCTTAATGTCTTCCGTCAATTCTTGACCTGGCTTAGTGAAAGCAAAGCCGATAGCGGCACCGACGGCCAGCAACCCGCCGAGAATTAAACCTTTCTTGAATTTGTTTTCCATAGTAATTATTTAATAATCTTTTCGCCGCGAATAATGCGAATAAGGACAGCAATGATAGCAATCACGAGTAGGATGTGAATGAAGCCGCCAAAAGCATGAGCTGTGACGAGACCTAGGAGCCAAAGGATGAAGAGAATAATCGCGATGGTCCACAACATATTTTATCGTTTAGGAATTAGCTTCTAATAAGGAATATACTCTCGACTAGGTTAAATAGCTATCGACAGTCATGTGGGCTTGTCATTCCAGGCGACATTAGATACATTTGGCCTGAGGTGCCCAATGTCTGAACCAGTCAACAACGAATTTGGTGAGCTCTCAACAAGTAGGGCTCCAGGGTGTGTTGCAATTCTGCTCTGTCTGCTCATATTCATCGTAATGTGCGTTGGCGATCTGCGCCAAGCGAAGCATCAGCCAGACACTGTGCCTGAAGCCGTTCAGCACGACTACACCACCCCGTAGCGACCAGCGCGTTCCCCTTCTCCAGCACCACCGTGTGCTGGACTTTGTTTTTACAATTCAATCTGAATACCAACTACTCCAAAAGTAGTTTCGTCCTGCTTTGTGTAATATTGGTATATGGCCTCATTTAGTGTTTTGAGATCACTCACACCAAATACTTCCGGTGCAAAGTCTGCGAATAGTGCTGAGAATGTTGAATAACGAAGTAGTCCGGTCACAACCGTGGCGACTTCTTCAACAAAATCTGGTGCGCGTTTAAAAATTATCGTATCTCCGACTTTAATAAGTTGACGCTTAGCATCGAATAGTCGACATTCGATTTTTTTAGTACCGGCCTTAATTGTATCAAAAGGCGCAGGTTGCAACTTCATTTCATGAATCATACTAATCACCTAACTGATTTTATAACCCTGCCCCACTATCAATGATTACTGGAATCTCGAGAGCGTCGTCGTTGGCTGGGAGGCCGGAAGGATTGTCCTTGCGAAGAATGAGTGTGCCGCGATCGCTGTAAGCAGCTGGGTCGGCAGTGAATGTGAGTGACGCCGTGAATGGCACGAAGTCTGTGGTCATCCAGTCGCCCTGTGCTTGCGCAACGCCTTCGCCGATGATTAGTCCGTCCCAATTTGTTATAACCACAGGAAAGCTTGCCTCAAAAAACCAACTGCCACGAGCCTCCCCTTTAATGGTTAATGGACTGCTGACCATGGCGCCTGGCTGTGGCGTCTCCAAGCGGATGAGTTCCATCTTGGCAATTATATTGCCGACATCTTCGGCGAATGTTTTGTCCCCTGCTCTGCACTGACGAGGGTATGACTCCATGACGGGGTTACCGAGTGCGGCACATTCAGCGAAATTGGTGACGACGACTGGCGTCTTAGCGGTTTTTGAAGGCAGAGTAAACGCTAGGATGACGATGATTGGAATTATAGCGATGGTACTGTATAAGATTTTTTTCATATCCATTGTTGTACTCTTAAATGCTTAATAATGCTACTAACTATGGATAATTATATCTTTTTTAAACCTCGCGGAGCTTTCTGTAAAATATATACCAATAATGCCAAGGCATTTTCAACACTCTTTGTCAGCAATAAAATCTAAACTATCCATGTACTATCTGACACCAGCATGAGTCATCTTAAGCAACTTAAAAAGTGATGGCAGTCCTTCTTTTTTTAAAACGGTGTGTAACTGTGCATCCGACCTATAGCCTAAATCAACACCATATTTCTTTTCTATGGTCATTACAAGTGTATCCTTTCTTTTATTATGAATACGCTGTTTCATACTATCAGTATAGCACAATTAATACTTCTTCCTCTCCAAAATCTAACGCAACGGGTAGACTTCTATCCGTATGCCAAATCCCTACACTCGGTTAACCGTTAAAGAGCGTGAAGAAATCAGCCGTG
>JAGVNL010000030.1 GCA_020053275.1 bacterium | reverse complement strand
TAAACGAAAAGCGGCCCTAGGAACAAGGTTCCCAGGCGCCGCCGTCTGCCATACGCGTTCTCTCTACATCAATGGCAGGTGATGTAGATGCTGGTGCTGTAGCTGAAGGCCGCACTGGAGGAGCAAGTCGCCCCAGTCGCATCTGCCTTCACCACCTGGAAGGTGGAACCGTTCGGAACAGCCGGGATCCCAGCATTGTCGTACTGCGTACCGTACACAGTGATCGACTTCTCGCCGTAGAACCTCCCGATGTAGAACTGGTCGCCGTAGTGGTCACTCATCACCACCATTCTGTGCCTCCCGCCAATCACGGCTTCAAGCGGCACCGGCCTTCCAGTCTCCAGGCGAAAGACGCTCACCGTACTGCAACCGTTGAAGCGTGGCACGATCACACCAGTCCTGGCCGGCACCCGCAACATGAAGTTGGTGGTGCCGAGCTCCGTCATGTCGGACTGCTCCACCTGTAGCAGTGTGCAGCGAGGCAACACCGCGGCCAACTCCTGCGTCGGCGACAGGCCGCTCATCTCGGACGCCAAGACGAAACCAACAAGAAACAGATAGGAAATGCACATGATTGACTCCATGGCCAACGGCCAAAGTTTGTTAACGGAAGATTTGTCTGCCTAGCTCCTCTCAACCCGTTAGGGAAAAGGACTGAGCGCGATTCTGGGGTGGGCTAGTCCCCCTTTCTGCCCTACTCGACCGGGTGGCTCACGGACTCCTTCGGCTTGTCGGCAGACTTCTGTCCACTCGACGCCGTGCCGCTCTGGTTCTGACCAGCAAACACTCCGCTCCAGCCGTTCATGGCTTCCAACGCCATGATGGTCGTAGCATCACCCGTTCCCACCAACCCCCCACCATAGCCGAAGCCGTAGTTGGGGTAGGTGT
This sequence comes from bacterium, assembly GCA_020053275.1. GTDB lineage: Bacteria > Patescibacteriota > Patescibacteriia > UBA9934 > UBA9934 > UBA11707. The sequence continues at coordinate 9,800 of JAGVNL010000030.1, read as the reverse complement.
TCTCGGCATCGGCCACACCGACCGCGGTGGAGCGCACCTCGAAGGTTGCGTCACCCACGGTGCAACGCACATTCGGCACATTCGCCGCGATGCACGCCTCCACCAGCCGCAGCTCAGCCGCGCTCTGGTTGTTCACCTGGGCGAGCACGGACACCGCCTTCGCATTCGCCACCGTCGCCTGGTTGAAGGCGATCTGCTGCGCCGTGTGCGCCTGCAGAGCCGTGGCGTTGGCCAACACTGTCTTCACATTGCTGTCCGTGATCACCACCTTGGCGCGGTTGCCCACACAGTCCGTGCGCGGCGTCCACATCCCCGTCGCCGGATCGATGAGCACCTCAGTGTGCCCGAAGGCACGGCACGGATTGGACGGGGCGTTGGCGTCGACGATCGTCACCGGCCGGGCCGTACTGACGGTGTCGAGGGCGAGGGCAAGAGAAGACAAAACGAGAATTGCAAGCATGGTGCTCTCCTTGGCTTATTAGGCCGCATTGTGAACGAAACAATCGCCGTTTTCACCCAAAAGCAGGTTACTAGCGGACCTCATACTATAGCAAAAAATCGCTCTTCTGTCAACAGTTTACCTTACTTTTCCGCTTATCTTAGCCCCATTTTCAACCCTAAGGGTTGGTCTACCCTTAGGGTTGAAAATAGTGGTGCTATAAATCATTGAACTCACCCTGAACAATTAAACTAGACAAAAACCCCATTTCGTGCTACATTCCCCAGTCAACAAACCTCAAATTTGTTGGCGTTTCCTTGCTTTTTCACAACGACGGCACCAATTCAGGCCAGCCGTCCCTACAGTCAACAATCAACGCCTACCAAGGCAAACATAGGAGCCATCATGGCAAATCCACTCCCCAAGCCAGTCAACCAGTGGTCAAACGAAATAAACCAGATACTGGAAGACGCTGGCGTCACCACCACCGGCAGCGGCAACCTAATCGTTGACTCTGTTGTGGAAAACGCCGCAGAAACGGCCATTTCCACCATCGTCAGCGGCATCGACCCGGCCGAAGTCATCAAGTTGGAGACCATCTCCAGCCTCATGATCGCCTTCTACCTGGCTATCCCGAGCGTTGGTCGCGCCGCCGCCGCCCGCCTCTTCAGCAAGAAACTGAAGTCGCTCATCGGCCCGCAGCTCACTGGCAGTCCGGCCGTTCTGGCGCTTCTCGAGGGCATCGACCAGGCCAACCCGGCAGTCACCGCCATGCTGGAAGACAAGAACCTGAAGCCCGAGGACTTCCGCAAGGAAATCCTCGCCAAGGCCGCCGGCCCAGTCAGCGACTTCAAGGCCTGGATGTCCGGCATCGCCCCTCAGGCAGCCGCCACCGTCCAGGCAGCCGTCGCCGCTCCCACCCAGCCTCCACCCCCACCCGTGAGTATCACCATGAATCCCAACCTCCTTTTGCTGACAACCCTCCGCAAGGAGAACGCAGCACTACCCGAACTGCTGGCAGCTCTGGAGAACGGAGCACTCCTCGAGAAAAAGAAAGACCCCACAGGCCCGCGCCCGTGGCTCGGCCAGGCATCCGCCTTCCTCAAGGGCCTCAACATCCTGACCAGCACCGAAGACGGCCGCAACATCATCCGCGAGGAGATGCTGCTCGTCCACGATAAGCTGTTCACAAGTCACGGCTACCTACCAACAGACGACCTGCAAGCCAAGCCGTTTGACTATGCCCCAGAGTTCATCAGCCTGGTGGTCAAGCTCGGTCGTGAGAACACGCAGCTACCATTCGTTGCCGGCATCCCAGCCGGTTGGCTCGACAGCGCAGACCAGTTCGTAGAGATCGAAGGCGTTCTGAATTCCCTGCGGCAGTTCTTCGGCAAGGATGTCTTCGGCAAGGATGGCAACAGGCTCGTGCAAGTACCACCAGAAACATGGAGCATCGGGTGGTGGCTCGACAAGGCAAAGTGGTCAGGCATCGCCTTCCTGATCGGACTGCCCGCAGCATCCCTCTTCGGCATCTGCCTGTTCGTCATGAGCGCCATCAGCATCTGCTGGGTCACCGCCCAACAGGACGCTTATGCACTCGCTGCTGGAGCAGCCGTGTCCTTGGCCTTCTCAGGTACTATTATGGTAGCCAGTCTCGTCATCATCGTGGTCACACGGTTGTTCTATCCGTTTCTCGACGGACCGTTCAACCTGCTGGCCAAGCTCCTGCACAAGGTCGGCCTGCGTGACTCCGAGGCGCCCATCGCCCCAGCCTTCCGCAACAGCAACCTGATCAGCATCATCGCCTCCGGGCTTACGGTGCTGTTCCTGGTCATGGCTGGGCTTACCTTCATTGGTGGCGGTTCGTCCGCGCTGGTGTTGTTGGCCTTCTGTGGGATCGGCGCCCTGGCAGCTTGGGGCGAGACGATGAAGCGCTACCACAACTCACCGTGGTCAGACCACGGAGCGGTGGATCACGGCTCAGATGACCATGGCAAGAAGAGCAAGCCAGCAGCCGGCATCAAGGGCGAGGAGCGCAAGCTCATCGACGCCGAAGAGCGGTTCCGCTGGGGCATCAGTCTCTTCAATCGCCTGATGATCGGGTTCTTCGGAGCCCTCGTCCTCGTAGGTTTGGCAACAGCTGGCTACCGTTACTACGAGCACCGTGCAGACGAGTTGAAGACCGAAGCAGCCAAAGCCGAAGCCGAAGCCCAAGCAGCCGCCGACGCTGCCAAAACCAAACGCCAGGTTGACTGCCAGGAAGCCACCGTCCAGCTCGACACCTGGGCAACCCAGTGGAATGTGGCCGACGGACGCCCCGCAGACGGGAACATGGCCACCCGTATGTGCAGCCTGGACCAGCAGCCAAAGGTCAAGGCCCTCTGCGCCAAACAGATCTCTCTCTGCCGCTAGACTACCCCGGCAGAACAACCATCAACAACCAACCTAAAAAGGAACACTACTCATAAAAGAGCGGTGACATACATATCTCCCACTTGGGATCGGAAATGTATGCTCACCGCTCTCTTCTTTTTGCTACAACACCCGGGGTTTTCAAACCCCTGGTGTTGATTACATTGACATCTTTTTCTTAAACTCCTCCACAAACGGAATCAGCGTCGGATTAACATAATTCAGCATCGCCAAATAATAACTCAAAAAACTTCCATATTGCAGCACCTCACCACATTCTTCAATCACATCTTTTCCTCCACAATCATATTCAATCACCTCAATCCCCAACCGTTCAAAAATATCCGCCGTCACCTTGAACCTCTTCTGTACTCGTGGGTGATAATGCGCAGATCGCAACATTAACACAGTCACATTTTTTATAAATCCTTTGGGAAATGCCAACCCCTCCAGCAAATGATGATTCAACTCCGGCAAAGCAAAGTAAGTCGCAAACTGCTTACTCGTTTCATTCAGCTGATTGCTAATAACATGAGCATTGCCAAGTAAATGCTCCGCCCCAATCACGAACACAGTTCTGCCCTGCAAACTCTGCGCCACAGTCTTGGCTGGGTTATCAGCCATCGGCACATCCACCGCGCAAGTGTCGAGCACATCGCCCATCGCCGTCAACATCCGCCGCACATCTGCCTCACCAAACTTTACATATTCCAAAGTCGCCAGCATCCCGAGTATTCCGGCCAAAGAAAATCCTAATCCCAAGCGTGGCTGCTTGGCCAACTCACCAGGCACAAACACATACCCAGGCCAACCCTCCTTCGCCGCCAATTCAACTAATTCGCCGCCAGCAGCAATCACCATAATCCTCGCCTTCCTCTTTTTGGCCACCTTGGCAGCTTCCAGCACCTCCTCCGTTGTCCCAGAAGAGCTCGACAACAAAACCAGCGTCTTATTATCCACAAAAGCTGGCAAATCATAACCGCGCACCATCATCACCGGCACCGTCAAATTATTAAAAAATACCGTTTGCAGCATCTCCGGCCCTAGCGCCGAACCACCCATGCCAACAATCACCAAGCTACTGCAAGTCTTATACGACGCTGGGAACTTAATCAACCTACTCTCACTCCAGGCCAATCTCACCTGCTCGGCCAAATTATCAAGGCCATAAGCAATGTCGTCTGGGTCGTAGGCTGCATAGACCTTCGCTTGATCCAACATATTTGCCATATTATAGAGTTGAGCGTTGCTCTTGAATTGCTTTAGTTATTGCTGCCCGGTCTACTAAATCCCCCACCAGCACCGCCCCCACTATCTTATCATTTCTGGTATAAAGGTCGACACTACTCGTCTCTGTGGCCTTATGACTTCTCACCTCACCCGCAAACTCCCTATTCGTGTCCCCAATAAACACCACATGCAAACCAAGCAAATTAGTTGAATACGACGACACTAAACTAAACTCAGTTCGCTCTCCAGTCATCGTTTTAGCCACCGCCTTACCCTGCATCTGCGCATTTAACCAGTTACCAATATGCATCTGTCGCCCTAACAACGGATGCTCAAACTCCGCCGCGTCACCTGCTGCATAAACATTTGGCACATTAGTTTCCAAATAACTATTCGCCAATATTCCACTCTTCATCAATACTCCAGCCTCCTCAAACAAACTCTTATCGGCATGCGTCCCCAGCCCAACACCCACAATCGACGCTGGCAACACCGTCCCATCTCCCAACTGCACCCCGCTCACCTCGCTCTCACCAACTGACAACACCTCACGCTGCCCCGTCAAAACCTGCACTCCTTTGTTGACCGCCTGCCTCGCTAACACCTCTTTCGCTTGCGTCGACAACACTCGTGACCAAAAACCATCCCCCCGCAATACTACCGTAGTAGGCAAATTAAACTGTGCAAAAATATTGATAAACTCTAAACTGATAAACCCTCCACCAATAATCACTGCCCTTTGCTGCGGAACTGGCAATCTCTTCACTTCCGCCAATCTAGCCACTATCCCATCTGCATCATCGAGCGTCTGCAAATAACACACGCCTTTCGGATCAGTCACCGCTAAATTAAGTTGCCCACCAGTTGCTAACAACAACTTATCATACGGCAACTCCCGGCCAGTATGAATCGTTACAAAATTATTCTTCGTATCGATGCCTGTCACAATCGTCCCCGCCAATCGCTCTATTCGCTGCTCCACATACCATTTTTCACTCCGCAAAAAAACCTTATCTCGCAAAACCTTGCCAGTAATATAATGCGGCAACAAAACTCGCGAATAACACGCGTGCGCCTCTTCATCAATAATCGTAATTTCCGCCATCTCGTCAGCCTTCCGCAACTCTTCAGCTGCGGTCGTGCCAGCAATCCCTCCCCCGATTATCACATATTGCATATAAAACTTTTAAGAACCTGAGCCTGTAGGAGCGGATGGCCGATAACACTGAAATCCTTTAGTGGGTGACACGGAGGGAGGCCCCTGCTTGGGCGCGCAACGCAGTGAGCACCCAGCGGGGTCCGCAGTGGCAGGACCCACAAACTGAGGCCTAAAGGAGACACAACTTAAACATTTTCAGGGTACAACTGCTTACCATCTTCATCAAAAATCGTTATCGCGAGCGTCGGGCAGGACTGCGCACCCATAATTATCGTATTCTTCTCTTCCTCATTCACTTCCAATATTCTCTCATAACTAGGTGCCGGGCCAATTATCTCAGCCTTATTATCCATATTCATCTGAAAAGTCTCAGGCGCAATCGTGACACAACTTGCCGCCCCAATACACAAATCTGGGTCGATTACTATGCGTAACTTCATATTAAGAAATCTTGAGCAATGCGACAATCCGCACCAACTCTTTAATTACTGTATTAATTTCTCGCTTAGTCGTCGCCCTGCCTAGCGTCAACCGTATACTGCTCTCAGCCTCAGAGGCACTTCGCCCTAATGCCGTAATCACATGGCTTGCCCCAGCACTCGAAGTACATGACGACGCCGTACTCGCCGCTATCCCAGCCTCATCAAGATACATAACAACTGCCTCGCCGTCGACTTCCGGTAAACTCACATTCACATTATTGCACACTCGTTGCGTCAGGCTACCGTTCACCTCTGACCCTGGAATCTTCTCCAAAATCCCGTCAAACAACATCTTTTGCAACGGTCGCAAACAACCTTCGTAATTCGCGAATTCAGCTTGTGCAATTTTTAATGCAGTCGCCAACCCAATTATACCAGCCACATTCTCTGTTCCAGCTCTCATTCCGTGCTCCTGCGTCCCACCGACTATCTGCGCCGCAACTAGCGTTCCTTTTTTCACATACAGCACACCACTTCCCTTCGGACCATACATCTTACTCCCAGACAAACATAACGCATCAACATGCAGTTTATTCACAGCAAGCGGCAAACTATTCACAGCCTGCACCGCATCGCTAAAAAACATCGGGTAAACCTCCCCCTTCACTCGCCTCATCTTCTCAATCGCCTTCCCAATCTCCGCAATCGGTAAAATCGTTCCTATCTCGTTATTCACATACATCATGGTAACTAACACTGTCTCTGGCCTGATAGCTTTCATCACTTCATCGACGCTTACCAATCCCTCCTCATCAACCGGTAAAAAAGTCACCTCACAACCTAAATCTTGCAGAACTCGCAATGTCGCCATATGTTCAGTCGCCAGCGTCACCACATGTCGTTTTCCCTCTGGCGCAGCTGCCAGCAAACCTTTGTAACACAAATTAATTGACTCCGTCGCCCCAGCCGTAAAAATAATCTCTTCTACCCGCACACTCAGCACTTCAGCCACCTGTTTTCTTGCCTCCTCCACCGCCTGCCTCGCCTTCCTACCCTCTGCATGAATACTCGACGGATTGCCATACGCCAAGCTTGCATACGGCAACATCGCCTTCGCCACTCTTAAATCTAGAGGCGTCGCAGCCGCATGGTCAAAATATAATCTTTTTGTCGCTCGTAATCCCATCATACTGCTAGCACTGTATCGTCAACCCTTAGGGTTGGTCAACGCTTAGGATTGAATTACAACCATCAAATGTAAACGCATAAAATCGCACTCCCTCATTTTTTGTTAAAATCTTCAGTGTTCCTTGATGATAAGTACTCGACTCCACTAAATTATACATCCTAGCTTCATGCACTTTCATCACTGTCGAGCCATCCTTCGCTCTCTTCATATCGCTCCCCAACATATCATCAGGCAACGGCAAGCCATCAAGTTCTACCACTATCGTCGCAATCTCCCCCGCGGTCGCCACAATATTAACTCCAAACGCACTATATTCGACCGCCAAATACTCACTCGCCACTGCCAACTCTTTGCTATGTTCAACATACTCTCCACTTACCAGCCAATGACCATGCAAATAAGGTAAATCTGGTATCACAACTCCATGACAAGTAAAAGCCTCTGGCGCATCAGGCAAATATTCTTCTGTATTGCCGTATTTTCCACGCAAATAACCTAAATACAATTCAGGAGTTGTCTTATAACAAACAGATCCTTGGTCCAACTCATCATCCAATACCTCTGGCATCAGCTTATTCACTCCAGCAGCAATCAACGCCATCTGCACCGCCTTTTCCGTTTCCGCGTAACCGCCCTCCCCAACATGATCGTAAATAATAACTCCATCATGCCCAATTAAAAAACAATGCGGCCAAGCGTTATTAGCGTACAAATGCCAAATGTCATAGTCATTATCCAAGACAACAGAATAGCTAATACCAGCTTCCAAAATAGCCCGTTGCACATTCGCTTCTTCTCGTTCAAACGCAAACTCCGGTGTGTGCACTCCAACAACCATCAACCCCATTTCCTGATAGCGTTCATACAACTTCTGAATATAAGGCAGCGTTCGTTGACAATTCACGCAAGAATATGTCCAAAAATCAACTAACACTGGCTTACCAGCTAATTTTTTAAGCGACACTCCCTTCCCATTCAACCACAATAAACCATTTGGAAACTCTGGTGCTCGCACTTTTCCTAAGCGATGCAAAAACATGACCAGAGTATAGCAAAAAAAGCCAATTGCTTGTAGACTACTCGTATATGATGCTTTCTGATCACTACGGAACCTTCACTAACAAAACTCTACTTGTCTTAACTAACAATGAGCTGGCCAAACTCTTCACCTTGGTGAATCACGAAATAGAACCTCTCTCCATTGTCGAAACCAGCGAACCAGCACCTGATACAGATGTTGCCTCGTCAAGTGACCTCGACCATGCCAAACAAGTCCGCCGCAATGAGCTCTACAGACTCCTTAATCTAGAACTCAAACGCATCATTCCGCAGGAGTCCATTATCGATGTTATCCTCTGCGTACCAGAAGCCAATAAAAACGAACTTCTAGCATCGTTCACCCCAGACCTAGAAAAACACCTTAAAACCCTCATCCCCAAAAATCTCGCCTCCATGGAACTCTCACAAGTCGTCCGCATTCTCTTCGAGACCTAACTTGCCGAGTCCCACTGTTTTTGCTACTCTCCTCTCGTCACAAACTAAACTCGGCCGCGTGGCGAAGTGGTTAACGCGGCGGTCTGCAAAACCGCTATGCGCCGGTTCGAACCTGGCCGCGGCCTCCAAAAAAAGTCCAGACTCGCCTAGAGTCGGACTTTTTTGTTACTGAGCCAGCGCCGTTACTTCCTTCGCCGAAGTAATCACCTTCTCAGCCACACTTAGATCCTCATTATCCCTATACACCACAAACTTATAATTGCTTCCTTTGCCCTTCAAGTAATAAGTCGCGTTCACACCTTGTTCGAACTTATAAAATTCATTACCAATCGCCACCGCCTCAGCTGGAACAACCGTATGTTTATCCAATCTAAAAGCTCTGATATATGTATAATCATCCGTCACAAATGTCTCCTTTTCCAAAGCCGACTCCCCTGTCAAAGCAATAATCTTGTTCGTACTTTGCACAATCACATCCGTCATATCACTTGTTACTGGCACGCTTGTCACATCCTTCTGCACTCCATCATCATACTGCGGTACCATCACCCAATCCTTAGGTAAGTTAAAAGTAAGATACCAACTTCCAGTCACTACCTCAGCCGGCTTATTCACACTATCACCAGAATTAGGAACATCCTCAATCGTCGCCACCTGCGAAATCGGGCGGCACCCTATGCCCAGCATCAGCAACCCTACTGCCACAAAACCTCCAAACCCTAATAATTTTTTCATATATCCCTAGGGTACAACCTAACAGGCGGTGAGGCAAATCTCCTCAAAACCAAAAACCAGCCTTTCGGCCAGCTCTCAGTTTGCCCAAAATAGGCTAGTTGGGTAAGTTTTAATTATTGTAGACTTCGATTTCGACATTCCGAATACCCCAAGCAATCGCGTCACTATGCTCTGTCATCCAAATGTCGATGCGTTTGTTATAACGAGCATTCATACGGTCTTCAACCACGAAGACCTGCTCACCATAATACTTAGGAATTTTAATACGGGTACCAATCGGCAAGAAGTTTGCCGCAATCACACCAGGACGCACAGTAGTACCAGAAGCCGTAATAAACGGCGTACTATCAGTCTGGCCAACCTCACTATTATAAGCAGTCGAAGGCACAGTTATTGTATATGAAGGGCCACGCAAATCAGCCTTTGGCAACACACCATATGGCTTCATGGTGTTCTGCATGGCCTCAATCTTAAGAGCAATTAAGGAAGTATCCCCAATCTTCTCATCGGCCATCACGGCAGTCGGCAACACGCCATAACCAAGCACCACAGTCATGAGTACCAACAAGGTAAACTCAACCGGTGACTTCTTGATCAGCTTGCGCAACTTGGCGAAGGAGAAGTTAATCATAAGGGGAAATAAAATCACCTCGAAAACCATCGAGATGTTAATAACACTATACTTCATTTGGTTAATTTGGTCAAGCAAAATGATACTTG
>JAGVNL010000039.1 GCA_020053275.1 bacterium | reverse complement strand
CTTGACTTTGCTAACCTTAGCCAAGATTCCACCCTCTTTTAGTTGCACTTTTCAGCCCCTTGTCGTATACTCAAACCATCTATGAAATCATACTCCCATTACCAAAATAAACTCGGCAAATCACCTCTTATCAGAGCCTGGCACCAGTACATAACTCCCCACCTCAAAAAAATCGACCGGGGGACCTGGTTTAAAAATATCGCGCTCGCCGCAGTCGCCCTCTGCCTTCTTTTTGCCATCCTCTTCCTTGGCGCTTATGCCTGGTTTTCCAAAGATCTACCAGATCCAGACACTCTTCTCACCCGCAATGTCTCACTAACTACTAAAATCTTTGACCGTACCGGTACTCACCTCCTGTATGAAATCGCCGGCGACGAAAAACGCACCCTCGTTACTCTCGACCAAATCCCCCTCTACCTGCAACAAGCCGTCATCTCCGCCGAAGACGAAAACTTTTATACTAATCACGGCATCAGTATTAAAGGCATTCTGCGCGCTATCATCTTCCACGGTAACCGCGGCGGTGGCTCAACTATCACTCAACAACTCGTCAAAAATGCCATCCTCACCAACGAAGCCACCTTCACCCGCAAGTTCAAAGAAATAATCATGTCACTTGCCCTCGATCGCAACTTCACTAAGGACCAGATCCTCCAAATGTACCTAAACGAAATCCCTTACGGCGGCACCAACTACGGCGTCGAAACCGCCAGTCAAGCTTATTTTAATAAACATGTTACAGATCTCACGCTCGCCGAAGCAGCCACTCTTGCCGGCCTCCCCCAAGCCCCAACTCGCTACCTCAACTACCCAGATCAACTGAAAGAACGCCGTGACTGGATTCTTGGTCGCATGGCCGCCTTAGGTTACATTTCACCAGCCGAGGCCGACGCCGCCATCGCTTCTGACTCACCAGTTGCCGCAGACTTCAGTAACGGCATCACCGCCCCTCACTTCGTCTTCTGGGTTAAACAACTCCTTGAAGAAACATATTCAGCACAGGAGGTCGATCAAGGTGGCCTCACAGTTACTACTACCCTCGACTACGATAAACAAATGGCCGCGGAAAAAGCCGTCACGGAAGGCGTTGCAGCACTCGGCGAGCGTTATAGCTTCAACAACGCCGGCCTTACCGCTATAGACCCCAAAACTGGACAAATCCTCGCCATGGTCGGCAGCGTCGACTATAAAAACGACGACATTGACGGCCAAGTTAATGTCACCACTCGCCCGCTCCAACCAGGCTCGAGTATTAAGCCTATCGTCTACGCCGCTGCTTTCGAAAAGGGCTATACACCAAACACCATTCTTTGGGATGTCGACACCAATTTCACTGTCCCTGGCGGCAACTACAGCCCAAAAAACTATCACCTCGACGAGAACGGTCCTGTTACTATCCGCAAGGCGCTCCAGGGCTCACTAAATGTCCCAGCCGTTAAACTTCTCTATCTCGTTGGCGTCGACCGTGCCCTCGACTTCGCGGAAAAATTGGGCTACAGCACCTTCACGGATCGCTCCAACTTTGGCCTCGCTATCGTGCTTGGTGGCGCTGAAGTCAAACTTCTCGAGCATACCAACGCCTACGCCACCTTCGCCAACAACGGCCTCTACCACAACATCGTCGGCGTCCTCAAGGTAGTCGATAGCAAGGGCACGACACTTGAAGAATGGCAGGCGGAGGAAAATGTTGGCACTCAAGCCATCAGCTCCAACATCGCCGCCACCTTAAGCAATGTTCTCTCAGACAACAGTGCCCGTAGTTATGTCTTCGGTACTGGTAGCTATCTCCAACTCGGTGGCCGCCCAGTTGCCGCCAAAACCGGCACCACCAACGACTTCAACGACGCCTGGACTCTCGGCTACACCCCGTCCCTCGCAACTGGCGTTTGGGTGGGTAATACCAACGGCAAAGAAATGAGTCGCGGCGCCGACGGTTCCATTGTCGCTGCTCCAATCTGGAACGCTTTCATGCGAGCCGCCCTCGCCAACTCACCAGTCGAGAACTTCCCAGCCGCTAGTATTCCTACTACCGGCAAACCAGTCCTCGACGGCGTAATGCCAAGCTCTACAGCCACTATCGACACCGCCTCTGGCAAATTAGCCACAGAATTAACACCGACTCGCTACCTAAAAGAAATAACTTGCGGCGAATATCACACCATTCTGCAATACCTCGATAAAAACTCGCCACTCGCCATCACTACCTCTGCCCTCACCAGTGATCCATATTACACACCTTGGGAAACTGCTCTCCAAACTTGGATCACCAAACACAACACCAGCCTTAAAGAAGGTGAGGTGGCCTACGAATCTTGCACCATCCCAACAGAGAACGACGATGTTCACACCAAACACAATGAACCAAATATCAAAATAACTTCACCTATTAATAACGACAGTGTCGGCCGTACCCTCTCTATCCAATATCAAATCGAGGTTAAACGCAGCTTTAACCGTTTAGAATTCCAGGTTGACAACAGCTATCTTGGCACCTCATACAACACGGACTCTGCCGCTCTTAGCCTACCAAGCTGGGTGACTATCGGTGAACACACCATCACCGCCACTATCTTCGACGATGTCGACAACCAAAACAGCGACGAAGTTACAATCAATGTCACCGAACCTGGCAGCTCCCTCCATGGCCCAGTTATCACTAACCCATTCCCAAACCAAACCATCATCAAAACATCGGGAACTTACACCATCTCCATCGAAACCCCTGACGCCCCAAGCGTCACCTCCCTCCATGTCACGCAAACCAACCTCTGGAACGGATCCGTCTCAACCATCGGCGAACTAATCTCCCCCTCATCAATCGCCAGCCTAGCCTGGACCCTCCCCTCAGGCGCTGAGTATTCCCTCGTCGCCGTCGCCATCTACCAAGACGGCACCACCGCCGAATCCCCCGCTATCACCGTCCTCGTAGAAGAGCCCCAAACCGTCCCCGCTCCCCCAATCATCTCCCTCCTACCTCCCGCCGAACCATTAGTTATCGCGCCGTAATAAACCCCTCTTTATTGCCTAATCGGCATAATAATATACAGGTACTTCTCTTCTGGTGCCTCAACTGGCATAAGTACACACGGTGCAGCGCCGTCAATCATGCGCACAGCTACCTTTTCCGTCCCAATAGCGTTCAAGCCATCCAACAAATAGCGATAATTAAGTACGATGTTATTCACAGGGCCAGAAATCTCGGCATCTATTGCCACGCTGTTCTCACCCCGTCCAGCATCAGTCGCCGACAGCTGCAAAGTCTTACTCTCCACATTCGCCTCTAAACGCACATCAAACAAACCGGCCTTGCTAAACAAACTCGTCCGCTTAACCGCCTGCATCAAGTCCGCTCTACCAACAATCACCTCCGTATTCGCCGTCTTGGGGATAATCTGACTATAATCCGGGTACTTACCCTCAAGCGTCCGACTCGTTAACTCTACATTTCCAAAACGGAAGGCAATCTGATTTTCAGTTAACTCAATCTCAATCGTTTCTGGAGCGTCTACACTGTCACGGAATACGCTTATAATCCGCCTTACCTCAACCAGAGTCCTTTGTGGCACGATTACTTTCTTCTCATCATCAGGACCTGCCACAATTGGCACAGTCTTCTCTCCCAAACGATAGCTATCAGTCGCAGCCATCGTCACCACTGGTGCGCCATCAATCACATTAAACACCATATACACACCGGTCAACTCTGGTCGCGACTCATTCATAGCCACAGAAAACAGCGTTTGCCCCAGGGCCGCATCAAAGCCAGCTGCATTTACTCCAAAAATGACACCGCCCGTTACCACAGGAATCAACGGGTACTCACTTGCCGCAATCCCGTTAATTTTCGTTTTAGAAGAACCACAATGCACAGCTAGTGCGTGATCCAACAAATCAAGGTCTATCCTGTCATTTGGTAATAAATTAACATAATCGTAAAAAAGTTTCCCAGGAATCGTGTACTCACCACTTTGATCTACCTTTCCCCGTACCAAACAAGAAACAGCTAGCTCTAAATTAGTCGAGGTTAAATGCAAACCACCAGCATCAGCCTTCAGTAAGACATTCTGTAAGATTGGCAAATTAACACTCTTACTACCTATATGACTAGTAATCGCCAATCCTTGATGTAAGTTTTCTCTCGTACAAGATAATTTCATGTAAGTTCTTAATTTTATTTCTTAGATAGTAACCTCTCTGTAAGGCGGTGGAAAGCGGGGATAACTCTGGAACCGCCTGCCAACAATACCTATTTCATTACGCCGCTTGTGGATAGTGAGCAATTTTCCCGGTGGCTTGGCTGTGCATGGTTTCATGAAACAACACCTATTCATCTTATCACCTCTTTATCCTCCTTCCTATCCACAGACTTACCCACGGGGTTATCCACTTTTTTATCCACAGTAGTCTATGTGGATAATGGGTGTATAGCTGTGGTAGAACCAGTGGAAAAGTCCATTACGAGCTGTAAAGACGCTGCTTTAATAGCTCGAGGTCCTTCTGCAGCTTGTCGTCATGGCTCAACATCTCAAAAATTTTTGTGTAAGCATGCATCGCTGTTGTGTGATCTCTGCCCCCCAGCTCATTACCAATAGCTGGATATGAGTTTTTCATTTCCTCTCGCAGCAAATACATAGCTATTTGCCGTGGGAATGCCAGCCGCTTTTCTCGACTTTTACCTAGTAAGTCCTCGGGATGCAGGTCAAAATATTCAGCTACCACGCTAATCAATTGCCTAGCAGTCACCGTCTTCTTAGCATTTTCACTCTCAAAGCTAGCAAGTATTGGCTTGACGCTCTCGAGTGACGGCACCAAATTTTTAAACTGATGAAAAGCAATAATCTTTGTTAGCGCCCCCTCTAACTCACGAATGTTGGAATAAATCACGCTCGCTACATAATGCAAGATGTCTCGGTCCAGCAAAACACCCTTCTCCAAACATTTCTTTTGCAAAATAGCAATCCTCGTCTCCAGGTCTGGTGTCCCAATGTCAACCAACATCCCCCATTCCAACCTCGACTGCAGACGCTTCTCAAGTGGCTGAATGGCCTTCGGTGCTCGGTCTGAAGTAATAACTATCTGCCGGTTATCCTGGTGTAACGCATTAAAAGTATGGAAGAACTCCTCCTGTGTTGCATCCTTACCAGAAATGAACTGAATATCATCAACTAAGAACAAATCGACATTACGGTATCTATCCTTAAACTCCTTACCCTTACCAAGCCTCACTGAATTAATAAAATCATTCGTAAAATGCTCGCAAGTTACATATAAAATACGGCAGTTTGGGTTTTGCCTGCGCATCTCGTTGGCAATAGCGTGCAATAAATGCGTTTTACCAAGGCCGACGCCACCGTAGATGAACAGCGGATTATAAGTGCCACCAGGTTGGGCAGCCACTGCCTGAGCCGCCGCATGAGCTAACTCATTTTGCTTACCAACCACGAAGTTACTAAAAGTATAGTTAGCATTGATCGCAATATTACTGGTCGGATTATTGGACTTCGCACTTGCCCCACTATCCGTCTGAATGAACCCGTAATCTTCCTGTTGTCGCGGTGGTTGCTGTACCACTATCACCGGAGCCTCTTTTAGTATGACAGCTGCCGCCGGCTTGGCTTTTGTTTCAATCCTATAAGTTAAACTCCTCACAGGCTCTTGAGTCACATTTTGCAGCGACTCCAGGATCTCGCGATGATATTTTTTCTCTAGCCAAGTCAAAGTAAAATTATTTGGCACACCAATAATAACCTGGCCGTTTTGGCACTCGCTAATAAAGGTATCACGGAACCAAGTAGTAAAATTAGCCCGGCTGAGCTTCAACTCGACCTCACCTAACACTGCCTGCCATAGCTCGTGGGTGTTCATACTTTTGAGGCTCTCACCATTTAGGGGTTCCCAAAGACCAGGGAACAGGACGACAGTGGCATAATAGCGTACATATCCACAGCCCCACAACCCCCACCACTGTTCGTGAACGGTGGATGGATTTGTGGATAACTTAGCCAAAACTGTGGATAACCCGTGAAGTTATCCACAGTTGAGGGCAGTGAACCACCAAAAACAACCTCCCAACCAGCGCGGCTTTGACAATAATCCCTATTTTATCTATACTCTCCAAGACTTTTAGATAACTTTAAGGAATAGGATATATTTAGACTGTTCCCATTACAACTGTTATGCCAAAGAGAACATTCCAGCCGAAGAAAAAGACTCGAGCGCGAGTTCATGGCTTCCGCAAGCGTATGCTCACCAAAGATGGTCGAGCAACGCTCAAACGACGCCGTGCCAAAGGTCGCAAACGCTTAGTCGTTGCCGCCCGCCCTCGTTAAACAGACAATCCGGGCTATCAATAGCTCGGATTTATGTTTTAGATTATACTGCAGAGAAATAAAGAACTTTCACATTTGCGACTAGTTTGGGTGCGGAGCAAGGAGAGCTTTTGAGGCTTAGTTAGTGCTAAGATGAAAAAGTCGACGCCGCGACAAGCCCAAAATAGGCCAAATGAGGAAGTTCTACTCGTCCTATGTTTCCAATGGTTCATCGCCTATGTCACGAAAAAGATGTCGCCCGCGTGCTTAAAAGCAAAAAGGGTGCCTTTGATTCAGCATGCGGTATTAAAATGACTCCAAATGGCTTGGCCATCTCGCGCTTTAGCGTGGTCGTCGGCAAAAAGGTTAGCAAGAGTGCCGTCGTCCGCAACCGCATCCGCCGGCAGTACCGCGAAATAATCCGCCTCCACATTCCCATCCTCACCACCGGTTTCGATGTCCTCTTTCTCACCGCCAAACCTGCTTTAACTCTAGATTATGCGCAAAAAGAAGCTGGTCTCATTCGTTCGTTCCGCAAAGCAGGCTTACTTACTGCTGGCCACAGCCCCAATCCTCCTCTACCAAAAAACCCTGTCGTTTGATCACGGGCCAATGAAAGGTCTCTACCCATACGGCTACTGCCCCTTCTACCCTTCCTGCTCCGAGTACTGCCGCCTCTCCATTCTCCGTCACGGCGTTATTAGTGGTATCGCCAAAGGCAGTTATCGTATCCTCCGCTGTCACCCCTTCACCACAGGCGGTGTCGATTTGCCTTGAACTGTATAAGTTGAGCGTCGACGCTCAACTTATACAAGAGCTCACTGACCTAAATTTTTCAGCGAGGTCCCATCTGGCAACTCCAAATGCTTTACCTTACTCGCGTGTCCCCTTTTTAAAACCACAAACATCTTCGCCATTTTCAAACTCTTCGCCACAAACGCTACCAGCTCCTCATTCGCCTTGCCCTCCGTGGCCGGCGCATGAATTGCAATCACCACCGTACCCGAATCAAGCCACCCCGTGACCTTAGTCTCCTTCGCATTCGGTTTTACATGCACGGTCAGAATCATAAACTATTTATCACCCCTAAACTGCTTCAGCAACTTCATATCCTCCTCCCTACTCCCAGGTTCTTCTTCATCATCAAACGGCGTTTCGAGAATCAGGTCAACATGTTTCAGCTTCGGATGTCCAACTAAATACCTAAACGCTTCCGCTCCAATAAACCCATGTCCCAAATGTTGGTGTCTATCCTTGTGCTCACCGAACTCGATCTTACTGTCATTACAATGACAAGCGACTAGCTTTTCTAGCCCAACTATCTCATCAAAATCCTTAAAGGTCTTCCTGACATCCGCCTCAGTCCGCAAATCATAACCGCTCGCAAAAGCATGCTGCGTATCAAAACACACACCAATTTCACCTCCCCTCTTCGCACCCTTTATAAAAGCGGCGATCTCCTCAAAACTATCACCCATCACCGCTCCTGCTCCAGCGCTAATCTCGATCAGCAACTGACAACTGCCAGTGTATCCGTCCATTATCCTATCCAAGCCCTTTATTACTAACTCTGTTCCCTCTTTCTCACCTACCTCCTTCGCACTCCCCGGATGAAACATAATAGCTTTCGCCCCCAACTGCGAGCCTCTTTCCAGCTCTTCCCGCAAAATCTTCACACTTCCAAACCTCGTCGTATTCTTTGCACTCGCCAAATTCACAATATACGGCGCATGAATATAAACATCCTTAATCCCATTTTCCTTCATCGCTGCCTTAAACATCTCGGCCTCCTCCTCCGTAATCGGCTTAGCTGCAAACGCCTGCGGGCTTCGGCTAAAAATCTGTATCACCTCGCAGCCCAACTCCTTCCCTCTCTCGCCAGCCTTCCACAACCCTCCCGCCGCACTAACATGAGCCCCAAAGCGCATATACATTAATTAATAATCGAATATCATCTAACTTCATTCTATCACACCTCTTGCTCTCATCTTTTTCCTCCAGTACAGTCCCACCGAAGACTTCCCAATTAACATCACCGTCCGTCCCATCGATCTCACCCCTATTCACGAACTTGACCGCCGTCTGCACGACGACCCCATCGTGCTCAAGTTCATCGCCCTCCAGGCCAGTCCCGAAGAGGTCATAGTCGTCATGGGTTACACCAGTCAGCATTGCTGCCTGGCCTATGTCCATCACTTGAACTACGACCTGTACAAACTCCGCGCCTGGTTCGAGGCTTCGCTGCCGTCTCTACCCATTTGAAGTCCACGAATACACCTGCGTCGGCGGCGGCATCATCAGGCCGAGCAGCCGTGACCTCATCCACATCCCCGCGGACGACCGCTTTCTCACCTGGGAATCACGTTCGCTCTCGGTCAAAACGACGCCCGAGTGGCAAACCCTCCTCGCACCAGCTCTCCTGGCCAACATCCACACTCTCTACGAACCTCTCCTGGCCGAGGCCCGTCACCTCCGCGACCACCCATCAGACGACTTCTAACTCGCATCATCAAAGCCGGGACTCAGGGATTCACTTCCCGAGCCCGGCTCTTTTTGTTCATATTATTTCCTACCCGATTTTTTCTCTACTTCCCCCTCAACTCATTCTCTACCAGACCACCTACCAATGCGTGCGCCACAGTCCTGGCAGTCAATTTCGCTCACACCGTCATAATATTCTGGACTTAGTCTATCATATTCCACCATTATGAGATTATTGCCGCCGCACTTTTTGCAGCTAGTCGTATTCATAAATAGCTAAGTTAATTTTTATTAAGTGATGGCGGTACAAATCCATTTTGTTCCAGAACATAGAAAATACCCCTCAGCAAATAACTATTAATGAAGCCAATTGTGTAGACTCTGCTTTTACCCGGCACTGTTATTAGCATTTTCTTATCTTTTAAGCGCTTGAGAATGCGAGACCGTTGTACAGCTGACTCCTCACCAATTATTACATCTAAATCAGCCGACTTAAGTAGCATTTGCTCATGTCTAACTAGAGCGCTAAGAATATCAAATTCTCTCTTTGTGATCAACTGTCGCTCGGCCGAATATTTCAGTGCAGGCAGTAGAATAATTTCTGTTATGTACTTCAGGTCTAACAAACGATCAATTTTCTCAATCTCATTCTTTAGACCTCCTAATACATATAAACACCAAGCTAATACCTTATCTTTTTCGCCAGTATCAGCTAGTGCCAAATTCTTATAATATTCATTTCTATCCATGCAGAAAATTGCGGTTGGATTCAATATTCGTCCGTCGTGAACCTTGAATCCTTGCTTGATCAACATGGCATAAGTAAACATTCTAATCAATCGTCCGTTACCATTATCAAAAGGATGGATCCAGGCCATGCGGTGGTGTGACAAAGCCGTGACTAATAAATCATTTTGTAGGCTGGTAGGAGTATTGACGAACTTGAGAAGTTCAGTGAAATATTCAGGTACCTTAAGTTTGTCTGTTGGTTTATGTAATGACCCTTGGATACTGATATTGATTGGCCGTAATTCTCCGGGGAATCTCGACCCCTCACCTTTAGGGGGCGGAGTAAGACCTTTTACAATTATTTTGTGAATTTCAGAGACTAAAGCTCGGGTAATATCACCACCCTCCGTCACGTTATCCTCAATAAACTTAATAGCCCGTTCAATATTGAAAATCTCACGAATACCCTCTTCCTTTGTATCTCTTGGGACTTGTTCAATAATCCTCTCAACAAATTCAGCTAGTGTAGTGTGGTTACCCTCTATTCGCGCCGATCCCAGGCTTTCCATCATCTGAAATATCCCTTTTAACTGAAAGAAGATATAGGCTGGGACTGGCCCACCTAGCTTTTTCACACGCAGTTTCTCCAACTCTACTATCGTACTGGCAAGTTCCGAAGCCCAGGCTGGTTCAAATATTTTCAGAGGAATCTCATTGAGAACCATATTATTTACATATCAAGATTTCATTAATTAACATTATACACATATAAGCCCTATAAAACAAGGCGAAACACAATAATTAAAATAACCTGATTTAACACTAGTAAATCAGGTTATTTATCATTTATCCACAGCCACACTTACTTCACCATCCCCTCTTTCAACAAATCAATCGTCTTCCGATTAACTATCTGTCTCTCAATATAATCACGATACTGTGGCTCGTAAATCTGCTTAGCAGCCTCAGCGTCGTCCTTATACTGCTCGGCAATTTTGTCGAGTTCAGCGTCGACCACGGCGGCGTCGACCATCACCTTATCGTCAGCCGAAATTTTCTTCAAGATAATACCTACCTTGATGCGTTGCAGCGCGGCTGGCGTGAAATCAATCTTGAGGTCAGTCAACGACTTGTTAATGGACGCTAAGTACTGGGTAAAGTCCATTCCTTGGCTCGTCACTTGGTGCTCTAGCTCATGCGTCATCTTTTCAATCTCTTGGTTCACGAGCAAGTCTGGGATCACATCAAAGGTCGACTTGTCAACCACCAGGTCGAGCACTGCCTTGTCCAAGCGCCTTGCTTCTTCGATTATATTTTCGGCCCGCAAGTTCTCCATCAACTTCTCTTCCATCTCGCTGGCACTGGTTAAACCAACAGTCACCGCAAAAGCATCATCGAACATTGGTGGCTGCAACAAGAAAATCTCGTTCAGCTTAATAGTGAAGTCCACTGGCTGGCCAGCTAAATGCTTCTGATAATGTTCTGCCGGGAAGGCTAAAGTAAAAGTCTTCTCATCCCCCTCCTTCAAGCCCAAAATCTCGTCCACGAATCCTGGCACATAGTAACTCTCATTCGTAAACACGCCGTGGTTCTTGCTCTCGCCGCCTTCCAGGACGACGCCATCTTTCTTCATGGTCAGGTTCACAATCGCCTTGTCGCCCATGGTCAACGCGCGACCAGCTTCTGCCTTAACTTCTTTGGTCTGCATGCGCACAATGTCGGCCTTGGCTTGTTCGAGCAGCTCCTTTGTTGGTTCGGTATTTTTCTTTTCCACACTCAACTTTTTCCAATCCGCCAACTTGGTGATCTGTGGCATCAAGGCAATCTCGGCCGTATAAATAAACTCGTTATCTGGTGCCAACTTTTCCATCGCAAAAAACGGTTGGCCCACCACATCTAGGTCAGCTTCGACCATCGCCGCCACAAATGTCTGCCTTACCAAATCTTCCGTAGCGTGCTCCAAAATGGCCATTTCGCCCACCTTTTGCTTAACTGCCTCGTAAGGTGCCTTGCCAGAGCGGAAGCCTGGGATAGTCACCTCCTCCGCCATGTGTTCGGCCGCTACTCGGCAGGCCTCGGTCACTTCTTCGGCAGGAATCGTAACTGTAATCTTGGCTTTGTTATCTGGTAATTTTTCTACGGTATATGACATAAGAAATAAGGCAAGAACTAAGTCGCCAGAGTATAATAAGCTTGACAAAATGTGTCAATTCTTTTGCTACGATTAGCCAAATATTTTTTTAAATCCGCTGCCATTGCTTTGACCCACTGGCCGTTTCGCGCTATCCTACTAGTTGTATTCCTACTATCAATAACATTCTAGTCCGCTTCGGTTTGGTCGTCGTCCGTACTCTGGTGCGTGCGAAGTCATTTAGTTTACGCAACCTTAAAATTATCGGCCGACCATTTCTAGTTGTCGGTCGAATCATCCTCCCTCGCCTCATTGTTCCTCTTTATCACAGCCTCTACCTTATCCGCCGTCGCCTAGACCATTGGTATCGCCCAGCTAAAAATAAGTTCATGTACGCTCTGGCCAACCGCCACATGTTGCATGTTGTGGTCGTCGTTATTGCTTTGGTCGCCGGCCTGGTCAACTTCCAGCTCAGCACCGTCAGGGCCGAAACCTACGGTGAGCGTAGCCTTATGTACGGCCTGGTAACTCACAATGAACAGCAATTAATCGATGAATACGCCGACGCCACTCGTACCACCCAATCTGCTCCGGTAAAATATCTCGCTGGCAGCACTCTCATGCCGTCGCGGAGCGCCAACGCCCTTGAGGAAGAACATCAACTAAGCGGCTCATCAGTTATTGGTTCAAGTTCACTCTCCGCCCTCGCTATCGCCAACGGCAGTGCCAGCGTCGCCCCACGAGAAGTCATCGAAACCTACATCGTTAGCAGCGGCGACACTTTGTCAACAATCGCCAGCAGTTACGGTATCAGCCTCAACACCTTGCTCTGGGCTAACAATCTCACCACTCGCTCACTCGTCAAACCAGGCCAAACACTCACCATTCTGCCGGTATCTGGCGTAGCCCATACCGTCAAGAAGGGCGACACCTTGGCGCAGATTTCTAAAAAGTACGGCGTGGATCAGGGTAAAATCCTGAGCTACAACAAGCTTGCCGGCGACTCAACTCTAAGTGTTGGTCAACAGGTTCTCATTCCAGGTGGTGTGGTGCAGCCAGTAGCGGCCAAACCAGCAGTTTCCCGAGTATTAACCGCTACCCCAAGCAAAACAACTCCTTCCACCACTCGTAATGCTGGAGCTACCATGCTCTGGCCAACGGATCTTTCCTACATCGTCCGCGGTCTAAGTTGGTCGCATAGCGGCCTCGACATCGACTGTAACGGCCACAGCAACGGTAGTTCCAGCAACGACAACTACGCCGCCGCCGCCGGCACCGTCTCTTACTCTGGCTGGCGTAATGGTTACGGCAACACTGTGGAGATTCAGCATGCTAACGGCCTGATGACTCGTTATGGTCACCATTACTCGCTTTATGTGAAGACTGGTCAGGTAGTTTCCGCTGGTACTCCCATCGGTCGTTGCGGTTCAACTGGTACCTCGACCGGTACTCACCTGCACTTCGAAGTCATCGGTACTGGCGGGCGCAAGGACTTCCGCAACCCTCTCGAATACATCCGTTAATCACTCTCGAGCCTCCAGGAGGCCTACTGCACCGCTGTTCGCGGCCTGTACTGCAACGCTTCCGCGATATGTCCAGCTGTCAGCACAGACACTCCGGCTAGGTCTGCAATCGTTCTCGCCACCCGCAATACTCTTGTATATCCTCGAGCACTCATCGCCAGCCTATCCACCGCGTGCTTCATTAAATTATTACTCTCATCGTCGAGCACACAATGCTCGCGCAGCAGTTGTGATCGCAATTCCGCATTTGTATGCACATTACTCGCCGTGTATCGCCTGGTCTGAACATCTCGTGCCGCCTGTACTCGTTCTCTAATATCGCCTGACGATTCTTCGTTCTCGTGACTAGTGAGTTTTGCAAAATCAACGCGCGGTACCTCGCAACACATATCAATGCGGTCAAGCAGCGGCCCAGAGATCTTTTGCTGGTACTTGAGTACTTGATGCGGATTACAAGTGCACGCTCGTCCTGGGTCATTCAGGAACCCACACGGGCACGGATTCATCGCCGCCACCAACATAAATCTCGCTGGGAACTCCAGCGTTCCCGCCGCTCGCGAAATCGTTACTACACCGTCCTCGAGTGGTTGCCGCAAGTTTTCTAGCACCGTTCGTGAAAACTCTGGGAACTCATCCAAAAATAATACACCACGGTGCGCCAGCGACACCTCACCAGGCTTTGGCCAGGCCCCACCGCCCACCAACGCCGTTCCCGAACTAGTATGATGCGGGCTGCGAAACGGTCGTTCTGCCGCCAACGCTCTTGTTGCGTCCAGCGTCCCTGCCACCGAATGGATCATGGTAATCTCAAGCGCCTCGCTAAATGTTAAGGTCGGCAAAATCGACGGCAACGCTCTCGCCAGCATCGTTTTGCCGCTACCTGGCGTCCCAGAAAGCAAAATGTTGTGGCCGCCTGCCGCCGCAATCTCCATCGCCCTTTTTACTTGAGCCTGCCCTCGAATATTGTGCATGTCATCAGCCGGTTGTGTTTCGCTCGCTACCGCTGGTGTGCTAATTTGAGTCGCAAACGACCCATCAATTCCCTCCAAACACGCCAAGCACTCGCTAAGCGTCCCCACCGGATGCACTGGCAAACCGGCCACTAGCGCCGCCTCATCGGCATTCTCTTTCGCCACAATAATCCCCTTAAACCCTTGTGCCTTCGCCATCATTGCGGCGAGCAACGCTCCTCGTACTGGGCATATTCTGCCATCGAGTGCTAATTCACCTAGAAAAACATAATCACTTAACTTGACCGGCGTTTCAAAATGCCCGTGCGCCGTCAGCACCGCCACCGCAATCGCCAAATCATACGCCGGCCCCTGCTTCTTCACATCCGCTGGCGCTAAATTAATCGTAATGTGCGTCCTTGGAAACGGAAACCCACTATTTTTTATCGCCGACCTCACCCTTTCCCTTGACTCGTTCACCGCTGTATCTGGTAATCCTACAACCAAAAACTTTGGCAATCCTGAGGCGATGTCCGCCTCCACTCTAATCGGTTGTGCTGTTAAACCCAGTAACGCTGACGCATAACTACAAGCTGACCCCATATAGATAAATATTCGGGGAGAGAATTATTTCGCGCAGCTTTCTCAGTTGCGACAAGTTTCGATGAACGCCAAACAAATCTTTCGAGGCGTAGTTAGTGCTACGGTGAGGAAGTTTGTGCTGGCGTGAGTCGAAAATTGGCCAACTGGGGAAGTTGCGTCTATTTCGTCGACTGGGGATTGTCTCTAGTATAAACGATTAACAGAATTGCGCCAGCGACTATGAGGATATCTGACAAATTAATCGCCGATAATCTAAAAAATATTAAGTAATCAGTGGTAAATCCATTCACAACTCTATCAACCAAATTTCCCAGTGCGCCAATCACCACGACTCCTGCCCCCACCGCCATCATCATTTTCTCTTGTCTATTTCTCCACGCCCATCTTGCCAACACAAAAATCACCACCGCTGTCAGTGGAATAATAACAAACAACGGAATCGCCATGTCCCCCGTAATCCCCGGGTTCTTATGCAGCGCCAAATCCACCGGCCAACTCAAAACCTCGCTGTCTGGTTTTAATCCCCCAATCGCCATCAACTTCAAAATCACATCGATCACCTCGACCCCCACAGCTCCTGCAATTATCACCAACGCTTTTTTCATACTGTGTATAAACCTCCAGGACGACGTCGGACTTCGTCCTTCTCAATGTTTGCAGGCCTGGGACTAAGTCCGACGTCGTCCTTTGCACTTTTTAGATTACGAACTCTCTGTACTTTCTCCTCATCTCCTCCGCAATCATATCACCAAACTCACGAATCGCTGGACTGCACTAAATTGGGAGCAAACTTCAGAGTTTTATAGTGTTACTTCGTAATCTCCCCGATTTTCGACCGCGGAATAATCCTCACTTGTACCTCCGTCGCTCCACTCATCGCCAATTTAGTTAACCTATGCAAGCCATCAAGCAATAACCACTGTCCATTATTTTCCATAATGTCGAGCGGCCACGAAGTATCAGCATTCATCACCCGTTCGGCGTCCTCAGCATGAGAGTCGGGTCGTGTCATTACATCTCTCGGTTTTAAATTATACTCTCCCTTACCTTCGCGAAAGAACGGATAATCCAAATGCCAAGCCAATTCGGCAATCGGCATCATCGTCACCGGCTCCTTCAGTGCCCAAACCTTAGCTTCGTCCCAATCGAAATCAAAGCCAATTTTATCGATTGGCTCTACATAATTCTCGATCCCTGACATATATTATTCCTAAACCTCCTGCGTCAGCGTCTTCTTACAAGCAATACAAGATGTTGAGGTCGGGCGAGCCAACAGGCGTTGCACATCAATGGTGTTTTTACAGTACTTACACTTGCCGTAGGTACCACCCTCAATCGCCTTCAAAGCCGACTTAATATCCTTTAATCCGTCCTCAAGTTCACTTTCTAATGACAAATTATCGCTAAACTCTGCCACCTCGGCAGCATTCTCATCCTCACTATCCCCATGATTAGGAAAATCCGTAGCTACGGCTCCATTCACGCCACCATGGGCGATTTTATTAATTTCATTCTGCAATTTCGCCTTTTCAGCATTCAAGGCCTCGGTCAGCTGAGCTAAAAGTTTCTTATCCATACAGGTAAAATCAAGTGCCATTTAAGTATTGGCTACTATATCAAAAACTAGAAATAATGAAAGAGTACATCGGATTGACTTTAAACTTATAGATTTGAGACTAGTTTGGGTGCGGAGCAAGCCGAGCTTTCGAGACTCACTAGAGCCGTGAGTTGAGGAAGTCGGCGTAGTGACAAGCCCAAAATAGGCCAAAGCTATAAGTTTAAAAAGAAAAGAGGGAGATAAGCGAGAAAAGTGTTGAGGCGCGAGGCCTAAGCAAAGATAGAAATTAATCTATGAAAATATCCTGGCTCAACAGATTGGCTTATGTCCCTCAGACGAGGGCGTAGGATGGACACCGGCTCTGCTGCTGGGTTTCCAGGTCATGCTCTAGGCATCACCGGGCAACGCAGCCTCAGATCGGCGTCAACAGTCAGACGCTTTGACGATCTACTCTACCCCGATAGGGTTACCTGGTATGCCTGACGCATGCAAGACGCGAGCCAGTCGACCAATAGTATGAGAGTAAAGTAGCAAGGTATCTTTCGAAGCATTTAATGCAGCTTCGGAAGATTGCCCCTTTGTCAGCCGTACAATGCTTCGTACGGGAGGAGGAATTGTGGAAAGAGCGAGTAAAGAAGTTTACGCTCTAATTATAATTCCTTGAACAACTATTGTAAACAGGCTCTTTGCCCTGCAAAATATAGAAAAACCGTATTTGTGGATAACTTTCTGAGCTAATTCTGTGTAGCCCTGTGGATAACTTGTGTGGATAACCGCACTTATCCACAGAGTCTCACAGTTTACCAGCAAAGTTTGGTCTGATTGTTATTTATTGCTACTTCACTAAAGTTTTCTAGGAACAAAGCAGCAGCACGATTGTTGTTTAGGAGTGCGGTCGGCGTCTGCCCAGCAATCATCGTAGTAGCGAACCATGTATGAGCATTTCGTAAGCAGGAAGACTCGGGTTCGGCTTCGTTATCCAGGGAAATTTCACGATTTGCTATAGTAATTAAGTTTGGGGTGATTGCCATCCGCAGCCTATCACCTTCCTTATTCGTTAGCGTTATGAAGGTAAAGGTCTCTTCAGCCTTAATTTCGGTTGTAATATCTGCTGGGTTGCTAAACAACTCCTTGTAGTTGGTTCCATCTGGTATTGTCCACGCTAGAGTAGACAAACTGACACGATTCATCATGTCCTTACCAAGGCTAGCAGCTTCCTCCACTGTCATGTCCCCTGGATCAAAGCTAAAGTAAAAGCCCTGCCCAGCCGCGTCCTCCGTAATTAAGATGGTACCTCCATTCGTTAGTAGCATTGCCAAAGCTCGGCTATCAGCTGGAATTGGTAAGAGTGACGCTAGAATGCTGGGCATCGCTAAAGAGCTGGCCGGTACAGTTAAATTAACCAAAACCTTAGCATCGCTGCTAATCATCGGCATCATTGCCTCGTCCACTACTTCCCTAACTCCTTTGATCGCTATTCCCTTATTATTCAAACGCAGCGGCTGTCTAATAGTGTCCTCGCCATAAGTCACCACCTCACCCTGAAAAAAAGGCGACAACGCTCGCAGCGTAATGTGATTGCCGGTGTCCACAACCTCATCGCCAATTCTTGTTACAACGGTTGTTTCCTTGTAAATGCTCGCAAAATAGCCAAAGCCTACCAATGCTTCACTCACCTCGCTGCTAATTCTTCCGTCAACCACATAGCTTACGGATCCATCAGCACCAATATTAAAAGTTATCTCATTCTTGCTCTCGGCTAGTATTTCTCCGAGCGTTAGTGGTAATCCCGCCACAATCTGTGACTCACCCAGGTGTTCCGTTATCAACCTTACATTCCTTGGTGTGATGAGCAGATGAATGCTCATCACTGTGCCCTCCGGCTGAAAACGCATCGTTGGCGCTCCCAAAAACTGCACACGCCACAACACCACCGCCAGTACCAAGCCAATAGCAAGGGAACTATAAAGGGCAACAACCCGAGCGTAATCACGCCGGGTTGTTATTTGCCCCTCCAGTGGTATGTTGAGTGTTCCTGGCACAATCCTATTTCTTAGGTGCCGTAGTCGCGCTAGCTGGTCGTTCTGGATAAACATTACCCTCGGCCTGTTTCATAGACAAGTTAGTCCTACCCTTCTCGTCAATCTCAATTACTTTCACCTTAACCTTGTCACCAACTTTTACAATATCCGTCACCTTTTCTATTCGCCATGGTGCCATTTCTGAGATGTGTACCAAGCCATCCTTACCAGGCAAAATCTGCACAAACGCGCCAAACTCCATCAATCGTACCACCTCGCCGTCAAACAATTCGCCTTTTTCAACCTCACGGGTCAAGTCCTTCACCCACTTGAGCGCTGCTTCACCCGACGGGCCATCAAGCGCGGTAATCATCACCAAGCCGTCTTGCTCAATGTCAATCGAGCTGACGCCAGTCTTGGCAATAATCTCATTAATCATTTTACCGCCTGGGCCAATCACTTCACGAATCTTCTCTGGGTTTATCTTCAATTGCAGAATACGAGGTGCATCTGCCGACAATTCCTTGCGTGGCGCAGGCAATGTCGCCAACATGACATCCAAAACTTGAAGGCGAGCCGTCTTTGCTCTTGTCACAGCCTCCGTCATAATTTCACGCGTCAAACCAGCCGTCTTCGTGTCCATCTGGATAGCGGTAATTCCTTGCGCAGTGCCAGTAATCTTGAAGTCCATTCCACCCTCACCGTCTTCCAAATCCTGCAGATCGGTAATTACCACACTTCGCTTACCATCGCTGGCCAAACCCATCGCAATTCCAGCGACCGGTGCTATAATTGGTACACCAGCGTCCATCAGAGCCAATGTTGTACCACAAGTTGAGCCCATAGAACTGCTGCCATTGCTGCCCAACACTTCCGACACTACACGAATCGAGTATGGGAAGATCTCCTTCTCCGGAATCATGAAGTTCAGTGCCTTCTCCGCCAACGCACCATGACCAATATCACGGCGACTAGCACCACGAAGCGGCTTTGCTTCACCAACGGAGAACGGTGGGAAGTTATAGTGATGCATGAATCGTTTTTCGCCAGTCAACTCCATGCCGTCGAGCGTTTGCTTGTCGCCAGGCGCACCCAGCGTACAAATGGAAAGCACCTGTGTCTCACCTCGCATAAACAAAGCTGAACCATGCACGCAAGGCAAGATCGCTACCTCGCAGGACAGCTGCCTAATCTCATCCAGCGCTCGGCCATCAACGCGCTTGCCCTCGTCGAGAATCATTTTCGTAATCACCTCTTCAATCGCGCCATAAACTAAACTGCCAGCGTAGCCAACTTCCGCCGACTCCACGCCTTCCGCTACCAAATACTCGGCTAAGCGGTGCTTCACTTCATCTCGTGCCACCGCTCGCTCTGTCTTGCTGGCTTTTGGTGCGCCAAAAAACAATTCGCGAATAACTGGCTCCAAAAAGGCCTCAGCCTTAATCTTGATGGCAGCGCGCTTATCATGGCCAAGCTGTTCAGCTGGCGTTTGTGGCGTAAACAAATCCTTCTTTTCCTTACCTACCCTGGCTTGTACCTCTTCAATCAGCTTAATCACCGGGCCAAGTGCCTGGCTCCCAAAATCAAACGCCTTGAGTACGGTCTCTTCCTTAACTTGATTAGCGCCAGCCTCAATCATGACAATCTTTTCCGTTGTTCCTGCTACATCAATATCAAACTGACTGGCACCGCGCTGCTCGTATGTTCCGTTAATTATCAACTCGCCAGCAACTTCGTTCACACGAGCCGCAGCAATCGGGCCATTCCATGGAATGTCGCTAATATGCAAAGCGCAACTGGCAGCAATCAAGCCTGGAATATCCGAGTCATTCTCGCCGTCAAACGCCAACACACTCACAATTACCTGCACATCGTGCTCGATCCGCTTATCAAATAGTGGCCGTATTGCACGGTCAATAAATCGTGCATTCAGCACCGCCTCGTCAGTCGGCCGGCCCTCGCGCTTAATAAACCTGGATCCCTTAATCCTACCAGCGGCGTACAACTTTTCCTCAAACTCCACCATCAGCGGAAAGAACCCAAGGCCTGGGCGCTTATCCTTTGCTAGCACCGCAGTCGCCAAAACAACCGTGTTGCCGTACTGCACTGTGCAGCTGCCGTTTGCCGCCTGCGCCAGCTTCCCTGTCTCAATCGTCAGCGTCTTGCCGCCGTACTCCACTGTAAATTTGTTCGTTGCCATTGTAGCCATATAAAGTGCCTCTTTGCACCACACCGATATCAGCCGACATCCCGTGCGGGATATCATCTTCTATCGACATGACAAAGCCGGCAGTTATGAATAAGTGATTGCAGTCATCGACGATTCCTCATCAATGACTGTGTATCAATCATCCAACTAATTCTTTCTCGCAAACCTTCGCGGCTTCCGTTCAACATCATTCACTACATTCTTATCAACGACGAGGCTCGGTTCATCTTCCGTCGAAGTTGGATCGATACTCGAGCTACCAGCTCTTGCCGGCCTTGGCTTATTGTTGCCAGGCAGCAAAAATGTCGCAATATCATCGCTCAAGTTTGTATAAATATCTGCGCACTCAACCAAACGGGTAGAAGTCGACTCACGGAACGACGCCACATGGAAAATGCGACCATGTCCTTTTACATACTCACCAACTGGCACATAGTCGCCGTCGCCCGAAACGAGAATGACCACATCCAACATGTCGAGCATTCTAATAATATCAATCGTAATCCCAACATCCCAGTCCCCTTTCTTGTGGCCTGAATCATATTCCAGCAACTCCTTGGTCATCACTTCAATGCCAGCGCCATGCAAAGCCTCAAGAAACGGCGTCTCGTCGCCAGTTTTTGTGGAAACGCAGTAAGCAATCGCTCGAATAAGCTTTTGGTTACCAGTTGTCCCAGTCACGATGTTGGTAAAGTTGACCTTGTTGCCGTAAAGATTGCGAGCGCTGTAATACATGTTCTGGATGTCGATGAATACACCGACGCGACGATTGGAAGTATCTAACATAAAAATGAAAGTAAATATTGAAAATATAGCCCTAGAACCTGCAGATTTGAGGTTAGTTTCGATGAACGACGAGCAAAGCTTTTGAGGCTTAGTTAATGCTAAGATGAAAAAGTTTGTGAAGTCGTGAGTCGAAAATAGGCCAAATATGCAAGTTCTAGTCTAGTATACAGTAACACCCCGCATCTAGGCGAGGTGTTACCTTACCAACACTTCTTATTAGGAAGTCTTAGCTTTAATCTGTTGTGTTTTTAATCCGAGGTCGGCGACCAATTCGGCGTAGGCCTTCTCATCCTCACGCTCCAAGTACTTCATCAAGCGACGGCGTTCTGCCACTTTCTTGATGAGACCACGGCGGGAGCTAAAGTCCTTGCGGTGATCCTTCAAGTGCTTGGTCAACTCTTCAATTTCCTTGGTCAAAAGCGCAATCTGCACCTGTGGGGAGCCTGTGTCCTTGGCGTGCGTACCGTACTTCTTGATCAGGTTCTCTTTCTGCTTGGCGCTGAGCATAGTTGCTTTGTTCACTCGAGGATAGGAGTCGCCAGTGCTCATGCCCGGTCAACCTCAGTCCACGACATTTATTAAGTAGGCCAACAATAGCGGAATTACTTATCTCGGTCAATAGATTACTCAACAAAGTACTGAAAACATACCATTTTCGGTATATTGAGGTGCAGAAAAGCTAAGTAATTCGGTAGGTTAGGAGTTAATAACCCACTACCCTCCTAGCCAGCTGTGTCGTATAATGCATCGGTATGGCCAAACTAATCGACAAATTCCTCCAACAGTTTTTAGAATACCTTGAAATAGAGCGCGGCCGTTCCCTGCTTACGGTCAAAAACTATTGCTTTTATTTGCGCCGTTTTCTCGACTGGTCGGGTATTAGCGAGCCAAGCGATATTACGCAGGAAGTCGTCCGTAAGTTTCGCCTCTTCCTCAACCGCGATCTCGCTGGCCGCGAAGCAGCTAACCTCCAAAAAACCACCCAAAACTACCATCTCATCGCTTTGCGCTCATTTCTAAAATTCCTTGCCAAACGCGACATTAAAAGTTTATCGCCCGAAAAAATAGAACTCGCCAAACAAGAAAGCCGTCATGTCAGCTTCCTCGAAGCAGAAGAGCTTAAACGCATGCTACTCCTCGCCGCCCGCGACACCTCGTTAGTCGGCCTCCGCGACCGTGCCATCCTCGAGCTTCTCTTTTCTGCCGGTCTCCGCGTTTCCGAACTCGCCAATTTGTTCATCGAACAAATAAACCTCAAGCACGACGAATTCACTATCAAAGGCAAAGGCAGCAAGCACCGCATAGTTTTCCTCTCACCGGCCGCCAAGCACTGCCTAAAAATGTACCTAGATGTTCGTCAGGATGTTGCCCCTTTCATGTTCGTGCGCCACGATCGCGCCAAAAAAGGTGGCGTCGCCGCCCTCACCCCTCGCTCCGTCCAGCGCGTCATCGACGGTTTTGCTCGCAACGCCGGCATTACCAAGCGCGTTACCCCGCACACTCTCCGCCACACCTTTGCCACAGATCTCCTCCGCAACGGCGCCGACATCCGCTCAGTCCAATCCCTCTTGGGCCATTCCTCCATCGTCACCACCCAAGTCTACACTCACATCACAGACAAGGAACTCAAACGCGTCTACACCAAATTCCACGACCAGCCCGACGCCGACTAAATCACCTTACTTTCCGGTACTATCATTCCCCCCCCCCTCATTATTTGCTTCCCAATCACGCCTAGTATCGTGTCAACAATCGTCTGCGGGTGCTTAGCCAATTTTTGCAGCTGTGGCCCAACCTTCTTGATGTAGGCATCACCAAGTGTGGAAGGCGAGATGACGGTAAACGGCAAGTAGAACGCCTCAACAATGCCCTGATAGTGGCGATTAAGTTCATTCACAAACGAGCTCAAACCAGAGTTCACTAAGCCGTACAAGATCAAATCCTTCGGCTTGTCATTCGGCGAACCAGCGCCCCAAATCATCTGGATCGGCGTAGTTCTGTTCTTAAATTTGTTCACAATCGCCTTTGTTACTTAGTCTCCAGCTTCTAACGCAACGATTTTGTTAATTGCCTGTTCGGGCGTGAGATAATTAATAGCCTTGCGTGGTCGTTGGTTTAGCTGACGTT
>JAGVNL010000028.1 GCA_020053275.1 bacterium | reverse complement strand
GAGGTACCAGTAACAATTGTATAAGCGATATTACCATCATCCATGGAATCGTTGACACCAGTCACGGTAATAGTGTGAGCACCAGTATCATTCCAGTTAACGCTCGTAAATGTCATAGTGGACACCGCAACTGTGCCCTCGGTCGTGTCTGAGCTCGTAATACCGATAGTAACATCGCCGACCGGTTCGCTGGTGAGGACAATGGAGAATGTGGCTGTACCTCCAGCTTCTGTGGTGGCAGTAGAGATGCCGCTGACGGTAATGCCAGCAGTGTCGTTGTCTGTGACATTGGCGGTAACACTGCTGATTGTGAGACCGTTAAAGAGAGCGTCGGTGGAGGCAGAAGCGTGAGTAATGGTGCCGGTGTTTAGTACCTCGTCGATGGCGTCATTTACGGCGGTGACGGTGATGGTTTGGGCGATATTCCATTCAGCTGGGATGAAGGTTAATGATACGGCGCTGACCGAGGCTTGAGCATCGCCAGTTACAGTAACCGTAACAGTCTCGGATGGTTGCGCGGTGAGAACCACGGTGTAGGTATCTGTTGCACCGCCTTCAGCAATATTGGTTGAGGCTGCAGATTCGGTGATGGTGACGCCGGCGGTGTCGTTGTTGTTGTTTGTCACTGAAATATCTGCAACAGCAAGACTACTGTAGTTTGGATCAGTTGAAGTCGCGGCAGCAGTCACGATAGCATAGACGATATTACCGTCGATGATTACATCGTCCACGCCAGTTGCAGTAACGGTTTGGGGTGTTGCCCAGTTGACAGAGGTGAAAGTAAATGACGATGGTGAGATTGTACCCTCGGTGGTGTCGGAACTCGTGAGGCCAATGACGACATCACCAGTTGGTTGGCTCGTGAGGACAATGGTTGCGGTAGCTGTAACACCAGCTTCGGTGGTAGCGCCAGAAATTGTACCGACGGTAATGCCGGCGGTGTCGTTGTCTGTGTTAGTCATGGAGACATTGGCTGGATCAATAACGCTGTAGTTACCATCCGTTGAAGTGGCAGTAGCAGTAATAATGGAGTAGACAATATTTCCGTCATCCACATCATCGTTGACACCAGTGGCGGTAACCGTTTGTGGCGTTGCCCAGTTGACGGAGGTAAATGTAACAGAGACTGGTAAAACAGTGCCTTCAGTGGTGTCGGAGCTAGAAAGCCCGACTACCACATCCCCGGTTGGTTCACTGGTGAGCACAAGAGAAAATGTCGCAGTACCACCAGCTTCAGTAGTGATGTTGGTGATTTCGTTAACCGTAATGCCGGCGGTGTCGTTGTCTGTGTTGGTGACGGAGATGTCGGCGACGGTGAATCCGCTGTAATTTGGATCGGTTGAAGTCGCGGCTGCGGTAATAATTGAGTAGACAATATTGCCGTCATCTACATCATCGTTGACACCAGTGGCAGTGACCGTTTGTGGTGTTGCCCAGTTGACGGAGGTGAAGGTGAATGAGGCTGGAGAAACGGTGCCTTCGGTGGTGTCGGAACTCGTGAGGCCGATTACGACATCGCTGGTTGGTTGGCTGGTAAGAACTATGGTTGCCGTAGCCGTACCACCAGCCTCGGTAGTAGCACCGGAGATAGTACCAACGGTAATGCCAGCAGTGTCGTTGTCGGTGATATTTGCGGTAACGGAAGTAATGGTAAGACCATTGAAGAGAGCATCGTTGGAGGTGGAAGTATGAGTAATAGTACCAGTGCTAACGGTATCGTCGATAGCGTCATTTACGGCGGTGACGGTAATAGTTTGTGGAATATTCCATTCAGCTGGAATAAAAGTTAACGAAGCGGCGCTGACCGAGGCTTGAGCATCGCCAGTTACATTAACAGTAACATTCTCGTCTGTCTGAGCTGTAAGAACAACTGTATAGGTATCTGTTGCACCGCCTTCAACGACATTGGTTGAGGCGGCAGATTCGGTGATGGTGACGCCGGCGGTGTCGTTGTCATTGTTGGTGACGGCGATGTTGCCGGGATTTACTCCACTATAATTTGGATCAGCCGAAGTGGCAGCGGCGGTAATAATTGAGTAGACAATATTGCCGTCAATTATGACATCGTCCACGCCAGTTGCTGTGACGGTTTGTGGTGTTGCCCAGTTGACGGAGGTGAAGGTAAATGAGGCTGGTAAGATGGTGCCTTCAGTGGTGTCCGAGCTAGTGAGGCCGATTACGACATCCCCAGTTGGCTGGCTGGTGAGGACGATAGTTGCTGTAGCTGTAATGCCTGCCTCGGTTGTCGCACCAGAGATGGTTCCAACGGTAATGCCTGCGGTGTCGTTGTCCGTTATGGTGATGGTTTGTTCTGTGACGCCGGACAACGCACCGACATCTGGCGTGCCGAGGGTAACGATAACCGTCTCATCATTTTCATCGAGTGAATCATTAATGACTGAGAATGAAGTTGTCCCAGTAAGATCACCAGCCGTAACAACAATGTTACCGTTAGCTAGGTTATGATCCACCCCACCAGCCGTAGCTGTGCCAGAAACTGTAAATGGAATGGTGACATCGCCAGCGCTGGTGGAAGATAATTGCGCAGTTACCGTGACACTCCCAACACTCTCAGCTGCAGATTGAGTGGCCGTCGTCAACGAGACAAGAGTCGATAAATAAGTCGCAGCCAAAGTATTAATTTCTACCGGTTGATTATTACCAACCAAGAAGGCTTTGAAGTAGAGATTGCCGGTGCCAATATCTGTAGTAAATTGTGGCAGGTAGTCGTTCACTACGGAAGCCGCATTGAAATTACCGGCCGACGCAGCTGCCCAAATTGTTCCATTCCAGTATTTCCAGTTCGTGCCATCCTTCGACAGATTGTAGTAAGTATTCCCTTGTCCACCAGTGACACCCCGAGTTTCTGTAAAAGTACCGAGTGTGATTGCTTGTGAGATTGGGATGACGCTAACGATGGAAACTTGGTCGTAATCAGGAAGAACAGACTCAACACCAATACTCACTGATGGTTCGGTAGAGGCGTAAGCGCGAATACGAGCATTATCCCAATTGAAAACCTGATCATCGTTAACGAAACCAACCTTAGCGGGAGACTCACTACTATAAACACTATCATAGTATAAAGTATACGCACTCGTTGAATCACCATGATAATATTTTGTTCCTGTACTCAGAACAGCAAATTTATAATACTGCCAAATATCTGAGGTGAGTACCTTCAAATTATCTCCACGATCGTTGCTATCTTCATATACCTTTAGACGATAACTGGCTTGATAGACAGGGAAACCTGCATGAATGTAATTGGTATAACTCGCATCAGCTCCTGTATCCTTAATTCCATGCATCATATTCTGACCTCCGGTTCGCTTGTGATCAACTTCGAAAACAAAAGGCCGAGCAAAATTTGTCACACTGTAAAGTGCATTATTGCCCCAACCGGAGCCACCGCTTACATTCAGCGTTCCGTCAGCCTGGGTAATATTGCTACCCGCATCAACCTCAGTCCATTTAGCTGCATCAATACCTGCTCCACTAAAATCATCAAATAATTGAAATGTATTAATCCCTGAAGATGCAGTCGTAGCAGTCGAATTTCCATACTGCATGTAAATCGTATGCTCGGCAGAAGCTGTCAAGGTCGGGATTTCCACCCAAACATCAGCGGTGGTACTAGCCGTGTATGATTCCACCCAAAAATCCAATGATGTCGTGCCGTCTGTGTCAACAAAACGAAGATCACTAAAATCTAAGTTCATGTCGGAATCATATGCTACTGTGATTTTAGTCTGATAGTTTGTGAGTGTAGAGCCGCTACCCTCAGTAATAACAATAGCCTTTTTCTTTGACCAAGCAGTTGTTTGATATGTGCCAGATCCCAAATCTAATAATTTGCCAAGTCCACCGGTTACAGTTGTATAAGAGACATTATTGGTATAATCCAAGGCTGTACCAAGGTCCCAAGTCTTCGTAGAAGTGTTGGAAATGGCTATCGTGGTGAAAGGACGAGCAGTGGATAATGCAGATGTTCCAGCACCATTGTTATAACTTACAAAAATATAATACAAAGTGTTTACGGCCAGTTGAGTTTGACCGGAAAGAGCTCCGGAGAATGTTCCATTTGCTGCATTGACGACAATACTCGTGAGATTTCCAGCGTCGCTATTCTTACTCCATACCGTAGTACTACCCCCAATATCTGAAGTTACTTTCCAATTAGAAGACAAGTGGCCCGAACCGTTGTCCGAGAAGGTTGATGAAACAACGGATGGAGTAGCACTAACATTGTAGATTCCAGTTGTCGGAGTTGTAACGCTTGGTGTAGCCGGAACTGTATATTGAAGAGTATAAACCGATCCCACACTCGCCCCAGTACCTGCCGCGGCAGTTATATTACCTATAGTGAAACCGTCATTGACAGTATAATACACTGCGACCCGTCCACCGCCACCAGAGGCAGCAGAAGCACCACCGCGTTCACCACCAGTAGCATTAATTGTTCCGGCTCCAGCGAGCGTACCGGTTGTTACATACACGGATCCGCCAGATCCAGCACCAGAGTATGCCCCACCCGAACCATAATAAACACCGGTTCCGCCGGTAGCCGAAATAACACCCGCATTTGTTAGGGTACCGCTTACATCAAGACGAATTTTACCACCACCAGCGGCTCCCGCCGTATTACTATAAGTTGTAGCTCCACCACTTGATCCAAGCAAAATTGGGACTGTATTTGAATCATAGGTGGTTCCACCAAGTCCGGAAGCACCCGCAGTACCCAATCCACCATGTGATCCACCAGCACCCGTAGCATTTCCCTTGAGACCATAGCCGCTAGTTGTAACTGTACAGATTCCAGCGCTTGGACCGTATCCATCGCTAGCGGTTATGCTTGTACAGCCTTTAGCGTCAGCTGCAAAAGAGGACTGACTGTCAAAATTTGCCGAAAGAAGATTAGTAAAATTCAAACTGGAATTAAAATCTGTATTCACCAAAGTGAGATTGATGGCATTGTCCATACTTAAGACTCCCCCATCAGCACTACTTGTTCCTGCCGTCCCGCCAGTATAAGTAAGGTTGGTTAAGGTAAGATCATTTGTAATATTCCAATCGACAACGGATCCAGCCTTATTTAGGGAAATGATGTTTGCACCACCGTCAACAGTGAATGTTGCAGCCGAAATATTGATAGTATCCACATTGCCACACACCCAGGTAGAATTTGTGAAGGTAAACGAAGAGGTCGCGCCCACATTCAAGGTAGCGAAAGTACCGCAAGTCAAATTAGCACCGGTAGCAACTGTAATATTCGTATGAGTATAATCGCTTCCGGATTGAAAATCCAAACCGGAGGTGATATTGAGATTATCACTAGTTTGATCGAGAATAAATGTAGAACCAGCACTAGCACCAGTTCCTGCCGCAGCAGTAATATTACTTATGACGAAATTGGTATTCGTGTTGTAATAAACAGCCACCCGTCCGCCTCCACCGGAAGCAGCTGGTGCACCACCGCGTTCACCACCAGTCGCCGTAATAGTACCAGCACCAGCAAGAGTACCAGTGGTTACATATACAGATCCACCAGATCCAGCACCAGAGTATGCACCACTTGGATCATCATAGTGCACACCAGCACCACCCACGGCAGTAATAGCACCAGCATTAGTTAGTGATCCGCTAATATTCAAACGAATTAAACCACCACCATTACCTCCAGCCGTATGACTATAGCTCGTTTCACCGCCACTTGACCCAAAAAGAGTAGGGGTTACATCTGAATCGTAGGTGGTTCCACCAAGTCCAGCAGCTCCTACTGTTCCCAGGCCACCATGAGAACCACCAGCCCCAATCGGATTTCCACCTAAGCCATAACCACTGGTAGTAACCATACAAACATTAGACCCATTAGGACCGTAACCATTGCTCGATGTTACCCCAGCACAACCCTTAGCATCGGCATTAAGAAAACCACCGCTAGCAACCGTAAGGTTTGCAGCAGTAATATTTACACCACCTGCAGCCGCAACCGCATGCGTCACCGTTGCCCCAGTCGCAATGACCATACTATCCGTTGCCCCAAGGACCACCGCACCACTAAAAGTTACAGTACCGCTGCTCACAGTAACAGTACCGGCGCCAACTAAATCGACAGTACCAGACCAGGTGACCATGATGGTGCCAGAAATATCAATACTGGAGCAGTTATTGCCGTCGATGAAAGCCTGATCAATGGCGGAGGTGGTGGTAACAGTACAGGCAGCGGCTCGAACGGTGAACGGACGAGCTAATAGTACCGCACTTGTGGTGGCGCACAATAAAAATGCTAAAGCAATTATTTTTGGCCAGCGGCGCATACCTAAACAGGTTTCATAATGCACCTATTATAGCATAACTATCAACCCCCCCCAGAGTGTGGTGGGGATAAGTTATGGCTGGTCGAGCCGGACGGTGAATGTTTGGTTCGTGTCGAGCGTGGTGTCGACGGTGTAGAGCTGGTCGCCGAAATTGGCTGAGGCTTCGGCGGGGATGGCGTAGGCGATGTTTTTGGCAAAGTTGAGGTTGAGTGTGAGGGCGTGATCCATGGCGCCGAGCTGCTTGATAAGGTCGAGCTGGTAGACGCCAGAGGTGACAGTTGAGGTGA
This sequence comes from bacterium, assembly GCA_020053275.1. GTDB lineage: Bacteria > Patescibacteriota > Patescibacteriia > UBA9934 > UBA9934 > UBA11707. The sequence goes on along the minus strand of JAGVNL010000028.1, from coordinate 29,904 downwards.
TTGCGGATGGGAGATGGTAGGTGAAGCTAAGGGTTTTTGTTTCGCCGGGGTTGATGGTGATAAAGGCACCGAAACTCGTCAGGCCGAGGTCGTCGGCGGTGATGACCTCGCCTGGCTGGCCTGGGGTTGAGGAACGGTCGTTTACAACATTGCCGCTCGAGGTGATTAGAGTGCTGCCAAGCGGGGCATAAACCCGAGTATAGGTGCGATAACGGGTAGTTTTCCATGTGTAAGTTCCGTTGTTGGTGTATTGGATTGAGGCGGTAGCGTCGTAACCACCAGCGGCCGAGGTGGAAGGTGAAATCGAGTAGGAGATGTGTCGTTCAACTACGGGGTCAGATTTCATCGCTCCCAAATTGGCGTCGACGACCATTAGGGTGTCTGCCGTTGCTGAAGGTGCGACTTCCCCACTCCAACCAGCGTCGTGGTAGATGGCTTGAGTGCTGGCCGAGGCACTCCAAAGAGCAAGTTCTTTTTCTGCAAAACCTTCGTTCATGACGGTCAATAAATCTGGCCATTGTGAGGTTGGCAAACTTAGTAATTTAGCAACGACCTCGTTCATTAGAGTAGAAACAATCTCCTTGCGCTGCGCTGGCGGCAGGCCTAGGTCGACATAGCCCTGCTCAACTTGGTACTCAATTTTGTCCGCAATATTCGCCGCGGTGAAAGTTTGATTGTCGACGGTGACTGGGCCGACTAAATCTAGCAAGCGCCCAACAAGGGTTGGCGTAAACGACATGGCACTATGGATTTCTGGCACGGGCTGGCCAGCGTAGGATAATTCCTGACGGAGGAGCTGAATGGAGTCTTTAGCTGAGGTTGGGAAATCTGGCGACCAGTTAGCGTCACGGAAATACCAGGTGGAGGCGCCGAGATACTTATTCATAGCTGGCGGCGGAGTTGAGTGATAGCCAGTACCCGCGACTAAATTGTCGACGCTGTAGGAGTCCGCAGCAACGAGGTTGGTAATTTCACCATCGCGAGTAATGGCGAGGCCAAAGATGCCAATAAAGCCACCGCCAGGACGAAGTTCCGTGTCATTAGCGAAGAGCAACAAAAATTGTTTATCTGCACCAAGCCCGGCAAGTTCTGGAATGGCGGCGGAGAATGGGGTGATAATATCTACGGCTTGTTGGAGTGGTGTAATGGCGGCGGCGAAGGGCTTGATGGCGTCCGTCATTATTGATGCGACATGAAGGTTAGCTAGCCGGGCGAGGTCATCCTGCGCGATTTTTAATTTGAGTTGCATGGTGAGCAGCTGTGGATGAGCGTTGTGCAGCGCTGTGAGCATGGCGACTTTTGTTGCTGACGGCAATTCGCTGTACGGCAGATCGCTGTCTGTTAGGCCGACGAGTTGGTTGGCTTCCGAGGTGACATTAGAAATCCCAAGCGCGATGAGTGAGGCTTCTTGCAACACGCTGATGGTTTGCTCAGCGGCGTCGAGGGTGAGGGTGAGGCCGCTAAGTTGCGTACCGACCCAGGGCAGAGGGCGCAACCAGAAAAGTAAACTGACACCAGACTGCGCTCTATCAACATCAGTGGCAGCGAGGATTAACGCTTGGTTGGCGGCGTAAAAGTCACCAGCCTTGAGGGCATTCTCGGCGCTAGCGGAAGCTGTTTTGATGTTTGAGAGCGCTGGGATAATGCGATAGGCGGCGAGCGCAGAAAGAGTGATGAGGGTGAGGATTAGTGAGCCGATGAGAAAGAAAATTAAACGACGCTGGTTAAACCTATGAGATGATGGTTGAGGAGACTGAAGAAATTCCTGGTTGTCCATAACGAGGATTACTTTGACCGCGATATTTTAGGAAATAGCGGAGGGCGCTTTTAATATGTTCACGAGTGAGTGGTGCGAGTAATTGACGCAATAAACTGCCGTCACTCGAGGCGCGACGATGATAGTGTACCATGGAAACCGCTGGGTGATAGATAACCTTGAAACCAGCTTGCCAAAAACGGCGGCACAGATCTGTGTCCTCGAAGTACATAAAGAAGCGGTCGTCGAATGGGCCAGCTTGGTCGAGCGCGGTACGGCGAGTGAAGAGGGCGGAACCCATGAGCCAGTCGACTTCTTGCGTGGCGTCGTGGTTGGCGTCGACCATGAGAAAATTGTTGATGGCTCGCTTGGCAAACGGCAAACGGCCGAGCGGTGTCCGGCGATAGGCTGGAATTAGTAATTCGTGGTAGCGGTAACAGGAATGCTGCAGGCTGCCGTCTGGATTGTTGAGGCGAGGGCCGACAATGCCGACGGCTGGATTAGCTTCCATGTAGGCGAATAAGGCTTCGAGTGAACCGACGCCGACCACAATGTCTGGGTTGAAGATGAGAATATATTTTCCGCTGGCTAGTTTTATGCCGGCGTTCATGGCACTGCCAAAGCCGCGATTACTCGGCATGGCGGTGTAGCGAGCCTCGGGGAATTCGCTTTTTAGGATTTCGTGCATGCCGGTGAACGGGCGGTTGTCGACGATGATGACTTCATAGGAAAGTTGTGGAGCAGCCCGACGCAAAGAGCGCAGCGTTTGGCGAACCAAGCGTTGCTCAAAAGTGTGAACGATTATGATGCTGACATCAACGAGCGACATATTCACGAAGTTTGGCTGGAGTTTCTTGACGCAGCGCCATGCCTTCTTGACGCCGACGCCAGGCCGAGCGCAACATTTTGGGTGCGGCAAGTAGGACTTTGCGCGTAGCTGGCTCAAAAAGCAAACCGTAAAGAACGCGGCCGCTTTCGTTAAACAAAATCCATGGCCAAGCTAATAATAAGTCGCTCCAGGTAAGGTTTTGTAAGAGGACGAAAAATTGATTGCGAGTACCGAGCGCGGCAAATTGTGGGCGCTGCCTTTTGCGGTTTGTTAGGCGTTGCCAGAGAGTTTGTTTTTCTGCGCCATAAAGGCCGCGGTAGTGCCAGAGTTTGGCGGCTGGAATAAACGCTGTGCGCTTCCCTGCTCCCCTAGCACGCCAAGCCAGGTCGCAATCTTCGCGGTAAGCAAAAAAGTCGCCGTCGTAAAGTTCACCTTGAACTAATAAATCGCGGACGGTGCTGGCACGGAACATAGCACAGGCACCAGAGGGGCCAAAAATGTCGCGTAAGGCGTCGAACTGGCCGTGATCAATCTCACCAGCGCCTCGTTCTACCATACGCCAACCTTTTGTAACACGAAGGCCAGTGCTGTCTAAAATGTCAGAGCGAACGGTTTCCTCCATTGTTTCGTCGCCGATGTGCTCGCCAAAAGCACGGTAGATTTTAGGTTGAACAATGTCTGCATGGGCGTCGGCGTTTAAGGCGGCGACAAGTGTGCTGACACATTTCGGGTCGAGCATCATGTCTGAGTTCATGAAAAGAATGGTCCAGTCGTCCAGCTGGTCCGGCGGCAAATGTTCGAGGGTATAACGAACGAGTTGGTTGTGACCTGGAGCAAAGCCGAGGTTACGAACATTGCGAGCCACCACGACTTGCGGCAAGTGTTCTTGCAAATACTGAACCGTATCGTCCGTGCTGCCGTTGTCGAGAATACGCACCACCAAGCCAGGAAAATCCTGCGCAGCCAGCGAGGCTAGTAGTTCCGGCAAGTAACGCCGGTCGTTCCAGGTTAAGATGTGGATGGCGGTTTTCATAAGTATGAAAGTTGGTAGTTGGGTAGTTAGTAGTTGGTAGTTGGGAAGGCTCGGAGACAGATAGTGGCAGTTTTCTGAATGAAGTAAGCTACCGACTACAGACTACTAACTACCAACCATTACCGGTGTTTAGTAGTGACATTAAAGCCGAGGTACTTGCCGAAGATAAAGCGGGTTTGGGCGTCGATAGCTGGGAAGGCACTGAAGAGAATGGAGGTGACAGGGAGCAGTACCCACTGGGCGATCATCACCAACCAGTTTAGCGGAGTAGCTTTTGACTTGCGGCGTGGGAGGATGACAAGACTCATGGCACCAGTGACAAAAACGCCGACGGTGGCGATGCGCATAATCCATTGCAGGGTGAAGGGTGAGTTGGCAATAAAGGCGTTCTGGCTATTACCAACAACCCAGAATGGCAAGTAACCAAGAATGAAAATAAGAATTGGGGCGGTGGCCCAGGTGTACATACCTTCCATTTGATTGAAGAGGTATTTGAATTTAATAGCCCGAGAAATTTTTGGGTGCTTGGGAAACTGCGTCATCATGTAGGCAAAATGTTCCACTCCCCAGGCCCAGCGGCGTTGCTGTTTATAAAGTGCGACGAGGCTTTGCAGATATGTTTTGCCGGTTACCGTGTCCATAGAAACCGGGAGGAAAAGTGGCGTGACGCGGTAGTCGCCCTCGTAATGCAAGAGGCCTTGGAGGAAAATGCGGGAGTCTTCGCTAACTACATCTGGCTCCCAAAAACCGACATCGACCAGCATGCGCCACGGCATAGAATGTGAGGAGAATGTCCAAAGGCGTTCTGGACGAACGAGTTCTGAGAGCAACCAGAAGGTGGTACCGAAGGCGGAAATACGGACTGGTGCGGTGGCCGTCCAGATGTTGTTCGAGAAGAGAGTGACGGGCTGATAGGAAGAACGCGTCGGGTTGGGCACGGTGAGGAAGAGATAGGCGAGGCGCGAAAAATATTGCTCGTGAACAATGGTGTCAATGTCAAAAGCGGAGACAATGATGTCGTCGTAAGGAATGTTTTTAGCGTCGATGTGTTGCTTGACGACGCCGGCCATGAAATGCAAGTTGCTGCCCTTGCCTGGTATTTCGCCCAGTAGATTGGCTGGGTGTGTTGTAAAAATAAGATCCGCGAAGGCACCAGCGAATTCTGTAGCGAGAATTTTTTGGTATTCGGCAAAGTTTACGGCATCGCCTTCCTCCCCACCTAGGACGACGATGAATCTATCCTGGCGGTATGGTGTGTTCTGGACGGCGTGCAAGGCTTCGCGCAAAATGCTTAAATCTTCTTTGTAGGTTGGTAGCATGACAACATGGTAGATGCGTTCCCAGTTTGGTAGTGTGGCCAGTTCCGCGTACCAGTTGATGGCAAGAGTACGGCGATACTCACCGTAGGAGGCGAGCAGGTGAATAATGAAATAGAACACGCGCAGTAACCAGTAAAGGTCGAAGATGATAATAAAAATAATGGCGATGGTGGGCGCTAGAAACGAGGTGATGATGGCCAGAATAAAAGTCGCCCAGACAATTAGGCCGGGGATACTTTCGAACACACGATGATGGCCGTATTGACCGAAGGTTGTGGCCATAGTTTTTGGTTATAATGACCTAAGTAAGGCGTCGCGAGTACTGACCGTGATAACTGGATCGTGGTGATAGAGTGGTAAAAGAGTATTATTTGGCTCGGTTATTTGGCGGGGGGCTGGCCTGTCCTCGCCTTGCGGGGAGACCCCGCCTATTGCATCGGCCAGGACACCGTAGAGTTTGATTGATTTGGCGAGGGCGAGGCTGTTCACGATGGCGAGGCTGGTGCGTAAGGAGGTGGCGGAGCCAGGGCCGGTAATGGCAATGATGCTGTCGATTTCTTCATTTGCGAGGAAAGCATCGATGGCGGCTAGATAACCTTCAGGACGAGTTTCGATAAGCTTGGAAGATAGGAGGCTCCACTGGTTGCCAATGATGCTGGCACGGCCGAGGGTGAGATGATTGATGTCGCTACCGTCAATAAACAAAATCATAGCACTTAAACTGAGCTGCCGAGTTTGTTGACAAGTACAATGTTCTTAGCTTCCAAGATAGATGCGAGAAAACGGTCACCGACTTCACGACGGTACAAAAACTCTTCCTTTGGCATGAAGGTGTAGTTGACCTCGCGGCCGATGTCTGTCTCAAAGGCTTTGATAACCTCGGCGACTAGGCCGACTTCTTGATCACCGATGATGAGGACATCGGTAGCGACTGTTTGGTTTTCCGCAAAACGGCCGGTCAGCAACAAGAGTTCCAACTTACCTTTAGCGCCGAGGTCGTGGACAAGGCGGTTGTTCATGAGGACGGCGGCCTTTTTCATGACATTACGCAGATCCGCAAAAAGTGGGAACGAAACTTGCGCTTGGTAATATTTCTTTTTTTCAAACTTGGCGCCTTCTTTGGATTCGACCGGCTCTTCTGACTCGCGCTCGGTGGGTAAAATCTTGCCCTCGACCTCCAAAACCATGCCCAAGTCGACGAGATTTTTGAGTTCACGACGGACGGAGTTAAGTTGGGCGTCAATTCGCCTAGTTAGCTCGCGAACATAGAAGGCTCGTTCGGGGTTCTCAAAAAACAGGCTGAGCAAACGGGCTCTCGTTTTAGAACCAAAGAGTTGTTCTATGCGAAAGTCAGGCACATTTTGGGCGGCAGGCAGGTTGATCAGTGTAGCCATAATGATTTGGTTGCTTGTCCTTAAGTGCACTTCCGCTATACTGTAGCTAAAAATGCCTGAGCTTACAATATGATGCCTCAACCGTTCGCAATTAAGGCCGCCCTCCATGCCACGCCAGCTAAAACTGGAGCGACACTTCTGGTTACGCCGCTCATGGTACCAGTCGACGATGGCAAGGCGACTGTTTTTGGATTATGTGCCATTGTTGACGCACGGCCAGAGGTGACTGAAATTATTACGCAAATTTTACGCGGCCATTTAGAGCAAGCGGCGCAGAGTATGGGCGGCGAGACGAATATTCCTCGCAGGTTTGAAATTGTCTTAGCGGAGGTCAATGCGTCGCTGGCGGAAGCAGCTAGTGAGTTTGCTTTAAAGCTGAACAATTTTGAAGCAGTGGTTGGCGTTTTGACTGGCACGCAATTATTTATTAGCGGTCTTGGTAATTTACTGGCGATATTTTTACACCAAACTACTGACCGCAGATTTGTTATTTACGAGCTGAACGAACAGTTCCGCACGGATACGGAAGCTACCTGGGATAAGCCATTCATAACCGTGCTCGACGGTGAGCTACAACCTGGCGATATTTTTTATGTGGCGACCCGTACGCCAAACGGCAGTATTGCCCAAGGTGAGCTGCAGGATATTTTGATTACGCTGCCACCACAAGGCGCGCTGGAACGGATTGTGCAGTTTTTGCCGCACGAGCAGCAATATGGCGCGCTGTGTTTTCATGTGGCCTCTGATGTTAAAAGCGGAGCGCCCAGGATGATGGATCCAATAGCGTCACTGACCGAACTTGGCCTGACGAAGAGTAATACCGCCGATCTGCTAGGCGAGCAGAGTACCAACATTAGCGGCGCAATTAAGCGCTTCGCTAATTCCCTGACCGCGGAGCTGGCCTCACCTGGAGCTCGCGGTTACAAGGCAATGGCTAAGCGGACGCTGCGAACTGTGGTGCAAATACTGGCAGCGTTGGCGGTTGGGATTGTTGAAGGCGGCAAATTACTTGGCAAGCTTGTTATCAAAATTGCGCAGCGCCTGCGTCGACAAGACGACACTGGCGAGTTCCAGCTAAAGCAAAAAATATTGCAGCCCGTTAATAAGTTTAGAGCGCTGCCACAGTCGAGTAAGATGCTAATTTTTGGTATTTTGGCAGTGGTCGTCGTGCTAACTGGGTCCGTGTTATTTATGACCCGAGCTGGAGCTAACAAGAAACATGAAGAGATTTTTGCGGCGGCGGCCAGCGCGGTGGCTGAAAAAACTACAGCGGCTGAAGCCAGCTTGATTTACAACGACACCAACCAAGCTCGTAACCTACTAACAGAGGCGGCTACGCTGCTAGAAACTTTGCCGGCGGACAGTCGAAGTCATCAGGACAAGATTAATAAATTGCAAACTGGCTTGACTGAGGCGCTTGGTAAAATAAGACATATCGCGATTGTTACGCCAACTACTGTGGCTGCGTTGCCTGACGGTACTAAATTGTCGACGATTAGTTTGGCTGGTACGACGCTGTATGGAATTAGCGCCAGTAACCAGCTTTTCAGAATTAACGAGTTAAACAATACGGCCGAGGATCAGAGTGCGACTGTAGGTACCATCGGCCAGATAGTTAAGGCCGCCAGTGAGGGGAATAATTTGTTACTGATTGATGCGAACCGCCAGCTGGGACGGGCCGATGTTACGGCAAAGTCGCTGAACCCAATAAGCAGTGGCACGACAGGCATGGCCAGCGTGGAAGATATCGCGCTTTACAATGACGCCTTGTATGTACTGTCTGCTAGCAGCCAGCAGATTGTAAAAATGCGGGCGCAGGGCACAAACTATGAAGGTGGCACCGCTTGGATTTCGGATAGGGCGAGCGACTTGACCAGCGCTAAAGCGTTGGCGATTGACGGCGACTTGTGGGTGTTGACAGACAAGGATGTGGTGCGCTTCAAGAGTGGTCGTGAAGTGCCGTGGGTGCACGATGCACTTGACCCAACGCTTAGCCAGGCGATAGATGTTTGGACGAGCTTGGAGTCGCCGTACTTGTATATTTTGACTAAGGATGAAGGAGGAAGGATTATTGTTTATAATAAAGAAACGGGCAAGCTAGTAACGCAATACAAAACACCAGAGCTGGCGAACGCGGTCGGGTTTGTAGTGCGCGAGGCGGAGAAGCAAATCATGTTCGCCACGCCGACCAGTATTTGGAGCTTTGCAGCGACGCATTTGTTGAAGTAGTTAAATGATGCTATCGTTTACTTATATGAAGACAGCAAAAATGATGACTTACATGGTAGTTTTTGAGCCTGCTGAGGAAGGTGGCTATGTAGCTTCGGTGCCAAGTTTGCCGGGATGCGTTAGCGAAGGTGAGACCTTTGAACAAGTTAAACAAAATATCCACGAGGCGATTGAGGGTTATTTGGAAGTGTTAGCGGCTCACGGCGACGATATCCCTCAAGAATCTCCGGAGCGAATAATCAGCTCAATTACAACCTTGATACCAGTTACCCTGTGACCGAATCTTTCCCAAACTTAAATGCTCGTCAAGCCATGAAGGCTGTTGAACATCTCGGTTTTATACTTGATCGCCAGCGCGGAAGTCATGCCTTCTATCGTCACCCTTTCACCAAACATATCGTGACTATTCCTGTACATTCTGGCGACCTGAAACGCAAGACGATTACAAGTATCATTAAGCAAACAGGTTGTTCACGAGAGGAGTTTTTGGCGGCTGTGAAATAAAAACAACTCCCGGAGGGCTTGCGCGCCACCGGGAGATGTTTTGTGTGGTGAAAGTTATTTGATGGTGACGGTGGCGCCGGCTGCTTCGAGCTTGGCCTTCATGTCGTCGGCTTCTGCCTTAGAAGCTTTTTCCTTGACGACCTTGGGGGCGGCGTCGACGATGTCCTTAGCTTCCTTCAAGCCAAGACCGGTGATTTCGCGAACAACTTTGATGACATTGATCTTGCTGTCACCGAAGCTGGTGATTTCAACATCGAAGGCGGACTTCTCTTCCACGGCGGCAGCGCCACCAGCGGCTGGGGCGGCCATCATCATGGCAGGAGCAGCGGCTGAGACACCGAACTTTTCTTCGAGGACATGAACGAGCTCGGAAAGGTCGAGGACGGACATTTTTTCAATCTCGGTGACGAGGGCCTGGAACTTGGCAGGTACCTCGACGGTCTTTGTTTCGTCGGACATAGTGATATATTAAACTTTTTTATCTTTGATGGCGGTCATTACAGTGACCAAACCATGGAGGTTACCTGCGAGAACGGTGACAAACCCGCTAACCGGAGCATTGAGAACACCCACGAGCTGACCAAGCAACTGCTGTTTGGTTGGCAAAGCGGCGAGGCGATTGACACCAGCGGCGTCGATTACCAGGCCTTCGAGGATACCGCCGAGGAGGGCCATGCCCTCGTTCTCTTTGGTCAATGCTTTTAAGAGCTTGGCGGCTGACACCTCGTCGTTATAGGCAACGGCGGTGAGAACAGACCCGTCAAGAATGTCCGCAGAAAGTTCTGGCAAACCAGCTTCCTTGGCCGCGAGGCGGAGCAATGTCTTTTTTGTCACGAAGACATCGACATTGGCTGCTCGGGCTTGTTCGCGGAGTGCGTCGGCTTGGACCATGGTATAGCCCGTAACTGACGAGAAAGCAGCTGCTTTCATGCTCTTAAAGCGGTCGGCGACCTTGGCTACGATCTCGGCTTTCTCAGCACGAGTCTTTGGCATAGGTTCGCTTTTAGTAACAAATAAACGGCCCTTTCAGGCCGCAAACATAGGATAAATCAACAAATTTGTTGACGACCTACACCTGGACTTACGGCTTTTGACGGCCACCAGAGTGTTTGCGGATCGATTGGTGCCTGTAGAGTAGCCGAAGTGGGGTTTTGCGTCAACTTTTTGTATTAGTTGACCCAGAAGCCCGGCTTAAGCCGGGCTTCTGGGTGATGCGACCGTAAAACAAAACTGCCGCCCTCGAGGGAGCGGACAGTAAGGTCATGCGAAGTCGCCGCATGAGGCGTGGGCCTAGACCGAGGGGCTGTCCTCAGTGTCGGGGTTGCGGCGACCAGACTCCTCGTCGTCGACCGGCGGAGGCTCGGTGGACGGTGCGGGCTGCTCGGCGGCGGCGACGGGCTGCGGCCGCCAGGCGAGGAGAGCCTGGATGCGGGCGATCTGGCGCTCGATCTCTGTCTTGTCCTGGTAGCCGTAGTTGTCGAGGACCTCCGAGTGAGCAGCGAGCAGGCCGGTCAGGATGTAGAGAGTCCCCTTCTTGGCCAGCGCGTCGAGCTCCTGCTCGAGCTCCTGCTCGAGCTCCTGCAACACCTCGCTCCTCGGGTGGCCGAAGTCCTCGCAGCTGTGCTTCTCGCCGCAGTGATCGCAGACCAGCTTGCCGTCGAGTGCCTCGGCTGCCGCTTCCAGCATGTCGAGCTTGCTGTTCAACCGCTCAGCCTGGGTCGGCTGGTAGAGGATGGCACCGAGGATGCGCTTGACGGCGGCCTCGAAGGCGGGCGGCATGAACGGCTCGGCCTCGCCGATCGTGCCGTCCTCGGCGACCGTGAAGGTGCCGAGCTGCGGCGCACCCTCCTCCATGAACAGCTGGTAGGTGCCGGCCTTGAGGGTGACGCCGGCAGGCGGGGTGACGAGGCCGTCTCCTTCCTGCACATCTACGATGCAGAGGAAGGCGAGATCGCTGGCAGATTTGGCGATGAGTTTGCGAGTTTCCAACTTGTTCCTTTTTGCCTCTAGTGAGGGCTTTTGAGTGTTCGAGTAGGCAGGGATTAGCCGACTCATGGTGGCTTCTTAAAGCAAGAAACGACTGGGAGGTGGCTAAGGTGAGGGGATTTTATAGCTCAAAACTGGCTATTAGTCAAGTTTTGTCCTACCATAAAGGAAGTCCACCTCAAACTTCCCAAGGAGTCGTCATGAACCCGTATCCTGCGATTCTCTTTGCCCTAGGCCAGATGTTCGACGGCAAGATAAACGGACGCAAGCTCACGCAGCGGTACCTAGCGGAACTCGCGGCTATTGAGAAGATGTCGGATAGCCCAAAAGGTAACGCGTTCGTGCTCGCTGTGCGCTGCACCAGGCTCGGGACTGAACGCGAGGCCTGGGAGATTTGGCAAAACCTAGCTGAGCTAATGCTGCTCATCATCCGTGATGACTGCCATGATCAGGAGGTGTACGACCTCCATATGATCCTGCTACGCAACTCGGCCTACCGGGAGGCGTTCAGAGGCGACTCGGTAGTATCAGCTGAGCCAAGCGAAGTAGATGTGTGGGCTGGTCTCGACGAAAAGAAGGTGCAATAGTGACACGAGACCGTCATCGTAAATGCCGCCCAGGGAAACCTGGACGGCGCTTCTCTTTTTTTGGGCTTGTACTGTTGACATCCGAGGAAGACAGAGTCTACATCTGATGTCGGCTCGTTAGGGCTCAGGGTTGCTACGGCGTCACTTGTACTCCGGTGGTGATTGGGGCGGCGTCATTCGCAATGATTTTAGAGGTAGTGATGTCGTCGGCCATTTGAGCGACGAGGAGTGAGCCGAAGATGAAACCGATGACTGCGCCGAGGAGAACGCCTGGGATGAAGAGGCTGAACATTTGTGACTGTTTCTTTTTCATATTCGAGTTAAAAAATAAATATGATTGAAGTATAGCATGAGAAGAATGTAGATGGTAGTTACTCATATCTCAACGCTTCGATAGGGTCGAGTTTGGCGGCACTGCGCGCTGGGTAAATGCCGAAGATGAGGCCGACAGCGGAAGATACAACGACGGAGAGTATGATAGCGAAGAGTGGAACGGTAGGACTCCAGCCGGCAATAAAGTGCCGCACGATGACACCTTGTAAAAGCGTAACGCCGACGCCCAAGAGAATGCCCAAGATGCCGCCAGCCAGCGTAAGCAAGATTGATTCAACGAGGAACTGCTGGAGGATTTCGCGGTAAGTTGCGCCAATGGCTTTACGGAGACCAATTTCTCGCGTGCGTTCAGTCACGGAAACTAGCATGATGTTCATAATACCAATGCCGCCGACGATGAGAGAAATGGCAGCGATACTGGCGAGTAAGGCGGAGAGTACGGAACCGACTACGCCGATGATTTGTATAGCGTCGGCTTGTGAGGAAATTTGGAAATCGTCGAGAGAGAGGTCGCCGTTTGAATTGTCGATGTTGTGGCTGTCGCGCAGAACAAAACGAGCCTCGTCCTTAGCGTCATCGATATCGCCTGGCGCACGGAGCGCAATATAATTTACATAATCGACGCCGAGCAGCTCGTGTTGCATGGTGGTGATTGGTAACAAGACTTGATTGTCGAGGTTAGAAAAAAACTGTGTGCCTTGCGGTGCTTGCACGCCAATAATGCGGAAAGAAGTGGTGCGGAGCTTGATTGTTTGGCCGACAGGTTCGCTGTTTGGAAATAAGGTAGCGGCGATTTCGCTGCCGAGAACAGCGACGCGAGAACCGCCAGCGACATCGTCGTCGTCAACAAAACGGCCGTCCACGACTTCGCTTGGCTGTACCAGAAGATTGTCTGGCGTGACGCCCATGACATCTGCATGAACAACATCGCCGTCACTATTTTTGACTGCTTCGTTTGACATTAACACTGGTGAGACGGCGGTAAAGCGATTATTTGTTTCGAGCGCCGCGACATCTTTCATGGTGAGTGTTTGCGCAATATATGGATTGCCGCCACCTTGAGAGTCGCCGCTACCTGACTGCACAAACATCTGGTCGCTACCGAGTGAGGAGACTTGATCAAGAATATAGCGTTGCGCGCCCTGCCCGATGGAGAGCATGATGATGACGGCGGCGATACCGATGACAATGCCGAGGATAGTCAAAAGTGAACGCGATGGATTGCGCCGCAATGATTGGCTAGCGGTAAAAATTGTGTCGGTAAAAATCATACGAGGAGACCGTCTTTCAAACGAATAATACGCGAGGCGTAGGCTCCAGCGTCGGCCTCATGCGTGACCATAACGATTGTTTTGCCAGCACGGTTAAGTGAGCGCAACAGTTCGAGGACTTGGGCGCTGGCCACGGAGTCGAGGTTGCCGGTTGGTTCGTCCGCAAAGATGACGCTTGGATTGTTCACCAGGGCGCGAGCGATGGCGACGCGTTGTTTTTGCCCGCCGGAAAGTTGGTTTGGTAGGAAGTTGAGGCGGTCGCTTAAGCCGACGGCGACGAGTGCTTGAGTGGCCAGTGCTTGACGGTCGGCCACTTTTGAGCCCGCATAAAGAAGTGGCAACATGACATTTTGGAGGGCGGTTTGTCGTGGTAATAAATGAAAGGCTTGAAAGACGAAACCTGCTTGCTGCACACGCATTTTGGCGCTGGCGTCGTCGGTTAAGGCGTTGGCGTCAAAGCCGTCAAGGAAATAGCTGCCGCTGGTTGGCTGGTCGAGCAAGCCGAGAATGTGCATGAGGGTGGACTTGCCGCTGCCGGAGGGTCCCATGAGTGCGACAAATTCGCCGGCAGCAATATCAAGAGAAATGCCGCGCAACACTGGAGTTACGATGTCACCGTTGGTGTAGTTTTTAGTGATGTCGCGCAAGGAAAGTAACACAAATTATTTTTTGATACTGACGACGACTGGTTCGCCAACTGCCAGGCCGTCCGTGATGACTATGATTCCGTTGTCGCCACGCAAGCCGGCTATGACTGCGCGCTCGTCGTAACCGAATTCTTTATTATCGGAAATTACGCGGACAAATTTGCTGCCGTCGTCGTGTGTGAGAACGGCGCGTTGTGGAATGTGTATGGCGTCGCTGATGGTTTTGGTAATGACGCTGACACTAGCCGACATGCCGGCGCGGAGGTCGTCGAAACCGCCCTTGCCATCGGTGATGATATGGTCGAGGGTGATGATGGCGTCGTAAGAAACTACGCCTTGTAGAGGAATGGCGGAGGGGGCGATGGAGGTGACGAAGCCAGCGAAGGTAACGCCCGGCAATGCGTCGACGGTGACTGTGGCGTCAAATGCTTGCATGGAAAGAGTGACAACATCCGACTCGGTGACTTGGGCGTGAACCTGGAATGAACGGGTTGGGCCGTCAATTACGACAACTGGCTGACCAGCTGCAACCAAAGTGTCTGGAGTAGCCAGGACGCCAGTGACGACGCCGCTGATTGGAGCTGTGATTAAAAGGCCCGTGGTGGTGACGGTGCTGCCGTCTGGGAGCTTGGTTGCGCCGTCCGCGAACTTGGCTAGGATGTCGCCCTCAAAAACGATGCTGCCGAGCGCAACATAAACGCCGTCAACCTGGCCAGATTGCGTAAAAGCGACTTGACGGGTTTGGGGATAAGCGAGGTTTCCCGAGAGGTCGATGGTTTGAGTAACGGTGCCCTGCTCGACGACGGCGGTGGTCATTTGCGGCAATGGTTTGGGACTGAAGATAGCGAAGAGAATGGCGGCGATGATGAGAACGGCGATGATGGCGAGCACGATTTTCAAGGCTTTTTTCATAGTAAGGGGAGTTTAGACCAACCCTTAGGGTTGGTCAACCCTAAGGGTTGAACTGAAAAGGCTAATGTTAGCAGAATAATGTGGGTGTGAGCTTGACAAAAAGGCGTTTTTTTGCTATTATTTGACCTTGAGAAGGCTCTAACGGCGCTCAAGTTTTCCACCCACAACCCCCCAAACGAGGTTTTCATGTACCCGATAGTCGCTCACAACATCAACAACACCCTCACCACCAACGCAGCTCAGGCCGCCATCGAAGCGTATGTCGCGCGGATGTACCGCAGCCTGCCGTTCGTGATGTTCTACCTGAACTTCGACGGTGACTGGGTAGATGCCACCATCTCGTTCTACAACGAGGCCGAGCAGGACCGCTGGCCCGTCGGCAAGAACGAGCGCTGCGTCAGCGTGTCGGCGCTGGGGCTCGTTGCCTCAAAGCGGGCTGGCGGCAGCTGCCTCATCGAGACGATGCGTGAGATCGTCAGGGACATCTCCGCTGAAGCCAGCGTAGCACGCTATCAGATGGGCAGGCTCGTCGGCGGCTGCTACGACATCGACTGGGCTGGCGAGTAGTCGTCGCTATAGCTGATAGAGTTTCGTCTTTCAGCTCGTAACGCCGGTCGATTAAGTTCGACCGGTGGTACCCTCAGAGTTCTTGTACGAGTTTGACTCGTCGAGGATTGCGAGGGCATCGCATACAGCGCTGCACTATACTCAGAGGTCAACATGTACAAGAATTTGATGGTAGTTGCCACTCAGCACATCATCCCGTCTGAAGAGGCGGGGTTGGTAGTCACAGATTTCGTAGCAACGGGTAATCCGGGACTGACCGGAATCGTCGAGTACTACTTCTCTAGTGTCGCCGATAAGCTTGAGCGGACTAAGTTGTGGTTCAGGTATGATGATGGCTGTACTACCCGCCACATGACGCTAGGTACGACGATAGACGATCTCGGCCTGGATGTTGTGCGCGACGGCGACGACTTCTACCTGACAGTCAGGGATGAGTTAGCTATCGGCAGCTGATCTAATTCGCTGCTGTTATTCTAGGAGTTTTTCACCCCCAATAACCCATAAGGAGACTACGATGCCCTGGATTCTTTATGTCATGTTTTGCGAAGGTAGATTCATGACGCTGGTGAGCAACTCCGGCCAGAGGCCTCAGGGCTTCGCCGAGGAGGATGTGCTGATGGCCTTCGTGCGCGGCAGCCTCGAGGCCGTCGAGTTCCGTCAACAGGAGCTGATCATGGCGATTCACTGGCGCCAGGCCAAGGGTGAGGGTATCGGACTGCGGCGGATCGTCCTTGAGGAGATCCAGAACCTGCAGACACGCCACCCGCCGCCGGTCATTCTGACCATCGGCATCGTGCCGAGAGTGCAACCGAGCTGAGTCCTGTGACTCGCCGCCGTTGCTCGACCTCGTGGTCGAGCACAATTCACACAACCCGTGGCTCCGGCTACGGGTTTTGTGAACTCAACCCTTAGGGTTGGTCAACCCTAAGGGTTGAACTGAAAAGGCTAATGTTAGCAGAATAATGTGAGTGTGAGCTTGACAAACGAGAGGTTTTGGGCTATCTTGATGGCGAGTTGTTGCGATTCCGCACCCTCTCAAAACCCCCACCGAGGTCCGTTCAATGCTCACCGTCCACGACCCGTCTCTCTCCCCCACCACCGCCGCCCAGGCCGCCATCGCTCAGTTCGCCGCCCAACGGTTCGCTGAAATTGCCAAACCCGAACATGGGCTTGTCTACACCCTCTTCGACAACAGGCATGGCGCAGTCGCTGTCGCTTTCATCGATCGCCATGAAGGCAATTGGCTGACCACCGAAGACAGCCCGACGCTCGACCAGCTCGGTCTGCTGTGCCTCGAGGCGACTTGCGAAGGCCTCAGCGTCATCGTCACCAAGCACGAGGCCCTGGCCACAGGACTGCTCGACGAGCACGCCGTGGTCAGCGCGCTCGACATCAGCCTCGACATCCCGCGCAGCGAGTGGCACGGTGCCGACTGGCGCGAGCTCGTCAGTTCCTCCGATGAGGATGATGGTGATGATGTGAGCTACATCACCGTCGATCTCGCCGATGATGACGACATGGCCCAGTTCGGCTGATCGGCAGCGACTTGCGATGAGGGAACGCACTTCCCCGTCGCCCCGTACTGGCAGCTCGTAAGAGTTGCCGGTGCCCCCAAAGTTTTTAACGCAATTATCGTTGAGGATTGTGAGGGCATCTACATTTCACAAGGAGGTTCCCATGTCAGCAACGATGATTCTCGCAGTGGCAATTCATGACGGTAGGGCGACGGTTACGACCCTGCCGCCCAACTCGTTACAGCTGAGCGTTCATGGCAACATTGGTGACCCCGTTTTCATCAAAGCCGTGATCGAGATGGACGGAGACAAACTGGAACGCGATCGTCGGGCGCTAACGGGCTTCATCGATGCGGTGACCGTCATGAGGCCGACTGATGACATCCGTGAAATCGTGCAGGCGGCCATCGGCATCCTGCTGCAAGCGAAGAAAAAATAAGCTGAGCCCGCTGGCTCGCTGCGACCCCCTCCACCTCCCCCATAACTGGGGGAGCGTTGTTTTTTTACGAAAGCAAGGTGCCTTTGAAATCGGCGCCAGTGACAACTTTTTCTAGGTTGACGAGGTTGCGGCCGTCGACGATGGCGACAGAAATATCGTGGCCCGAACAGTATTTGGCGGCGACTGGGTCAAATGGTGCGGAGAGACCTGGCGACCAAACGCTGCCAACCATTTTGCGGTAGTCAGCCCAACTCATTTGCTTGACTGCCTTGGCGTCGTGGTTGGTGCGAGGGTCTGCGGTATAAACGAATTCAATGTTACTGGCGTTGATGATATGTTTTACTTTCAGGAGGCCAGCAATGCGGCAAGCAACATAATCTGTGCTCCAACCTGGTTTCCAACCAGCGGCGACTAATACTTTTTCGTGCCAATGACGAGGCGTGCGCATTGGGTGTTTTATGACATTCGGATGAGCGACTGAACGAAAAAGTGTACGGAGTAGATGCGCATTGAGGCGCGTGGCGTGAATACCCAACCAGTCCAGATCTTCAGGGTCGATGTTATGAATGACCTCGTTCGCGGCGTTGATGTAATGCCTGGCTGTTTTGCCGCCACCACAAACGATGACAATTTTATGGCCGCTCTTTACCAACTCTAAAATATATTTACGGAAGGCGGTGAGAAAATGGATGTCTGGGCCACCGTCAGGAACAATGAGGGAGCCACCGAGCGAGATGACGATTGGTTCCTTGGCGGCGAGTTTCATGTTCGGCATAAGGCTAGGCCTCTTCCCTATGCATGACCCAGGCGGTGATGGTGCTGACCGCCCAGAGGATAAGTGCTGCCAAAAGCGCAGGCCAGAAACCGTCGACCGAAAAACCTTTGACGATGGTGCTAGTGAACCAGATTAGTAAGGCGTTGATGACGAAGGTGAAAAGGCCGAGGGTAATTATGCTAACTGGGAGGGTGAGAATAATGAGGACTGGACGAATGAGAGCGTTTAGGAGACCGATGATGAGGGCGGCAACCAAGGCGCTATAGAAGGTGTCGACATGAAAGCCAGCAACGAGTTTGGTGATGACAATGAGGGCGAGGGCGTTGATGAGCCACTTGAGTAAAAATTTCATAGGCTAGGCGTTAAATTTCTTTTTAAGCTCAATAACTTTATTTTCAACATCCGCCAGCTTGGCTTTGCAAATTTGCGCTAGCTCGAGGCCGCGTTCAAATTTTTTGAGGCCTTCGTCCAGGTCCACCTCGCCAGTCTCAAACCATTCGGTGATGGCTTCGAGTTCGGCAAAGGCTTCGGAGAAGTTTGGTTTCTTGCTCATATTATAGCAATTTATCTTGAATCTTGCCGCTTGCCTTGGCGACTGCAGCAATTTCGCCGTGAGCAAATTGCAGCTGTAAAAGGTCACCGTCTGCTAAACTGCTAGCGTTGCGCATTACGGTACCACGGTGACGAACAATTGAGTAGCCGCGCTCGAGAACTCGTTTGGGGTCGACGCTAGCTAGAAATTTTTCCGCAGAGGTGAGGCGAGCGTTACGAGTGCTGAGTAAAAAAGAAAATCGTTGTTCTATGACTTCCGTCATTCTGTTTAATTGTGGAGTTTTGTCGGCCATGAAACGATCGATGACGCGGACGGCGTAGTCGATATTGTTACTGCGGCGCTCGACGGTGCGTTCCAGCTGCATGGTGACACGATCCATGGCTGCTGTTATAGCACGCTCGATTTCCAGATGGTCTGGCACAACTCGTTCGGCAGCGTTGCTCGGGGTGGAGGCGCGGATGTCCGCCACAAAGTCGCAGAGTGATTCGTCGCGCTCGTGGCCAACGCCGACCACGACAGGTACAGCGCTGCCAAAAACGGCGCGGGCAACTTGCTCGTCGTTAAAGGCGTGCAAGTCTTCCAGGCTGCCGCCACCACGAGTTAGGACAATGACTTCTGGGCGCTCGGCGGCTGGCATGGCGTTAAAGATGGTAAAGGCGGCGAGGATTTCAGCGACGGCAGATTTACCCTGCACGGTAACTGGGCTGTGGATAACGGTGACGCCACGCCAACGATTGCCCAGGATACGGAGGAAGTCGCCGTAAGCGGCTGCTTCGCGGGAGGTAATGAGGCCGATGGTGTTTGGGAACCTGGGAATGGCGCGCTTACGAGGTGCGTCAAAAAGGCCCTCGGCTTGGAGCTTGGCCTTGAGGAGTTGATAGGCTTTTTGGAGTGCGCCCTCCCCCACTGGCGTTACTTCTTCTACATTGAACGAGAGTTTGCCGAAGCGTTCGAAAACTTTGGCGTAGCCACGGGCTTGCACGCGCATGCCGCTGGCCAGTGGTGTGGTGAGCTGAAAGATGGTAGCGAAGCAGCTTATTTTGGCGTCGGCCTTTTCATCTTTGAGGTCGAAGTTGATCCACTTGCCTTGGCTGACCTTGTACTCAACGATTTCGCCTTCAACTACAACCTCCTCGGGAATGGTGCCCAAGGCGAGATTGATGAGACCTAGGTAGTCGCTGACGGAGATTGCAGGTACGACCATACTTTAGTGCTGTGGATAAGTGTGTCTACCTCGAGCGTATACCCTCGAGGTAGACACTAAAACAAAACTTTTATTGGGATTTTGGCGTCATGATGATGATGCGAGGAGTACCACTCATAACATCGCCGTTATTCCAGTCGTGGATGGCGGTCATTAAAACGGATTGGGTGTAGTTGTAGTTTTGACCGAGGCGAGTACCGGGGTCGTTGGTGATGAAGTGCGTGGCATCGTAGCCGCGGATGACGAGCATGTGATACAAGGGGCCACTACCTGTAAAGTTCGGGTTGCCGAGCAAGCGGCCAGCGGCTGGTACGATGACTGGATGGCCAGCGTCGATGGCGACCTTGATGTCAGCGACGGTTGGGTTGTCAGTGACGGTGGCCTGGAAGGTTGGGTAATATTTTTCGATCAACGCCGCAATTTGGCTAGCGTCGATGCTTAAGCCGTAGTTAAAGTTGGTCTCGCCGTAGTTCACGATGCTGATGATGGCTGTGTCGGCGGTGGTGGAGTCGATCTTAGTTATTGCGGAAACTCCGGCGAAGTATTCGTGCACCATGTAAATGCTGGCTTCTTCGCAGGCGTCTTCGTGTAAAGCGTCCCAGACGCCGGTTGGCGCTTGGCTGGTGAAGGGGACGGCTAGATTTGCCGAGCTCAGCTCGGTTGTTTTGTTTGCGGTCAAAGCTGAGCTTTGACTTGGCTCGGGCTCGGTGACAGTGGTTGGAGTTGGTTCGACGATTGCTGGTGTGGGCGTCACTGCGGGGTCTTGCGTCACTACGGGGTTGGGTGTCACGACAGGCTGGGCGATGGCGTCGATGTTTAAGTCACGCCAGGTTTGGGAGGGTACGGTGCTGGTTGGCGTTTTTGGGCCGCCAAAATAATTCACGACGCCGAGCACGAGCGCCACAGCAATGACCGCGAGGACAAGATAGCCGTGCCACGGCTGGTACTTGCGAGGGCCTGGTTTTGGCAAGAGAAATTTACCGAGCATATTTATTTTTTACCTTGACTCCTAGCCCATTCCACGATGTGCCAAGTGGCGCGGACATCGTCTTCATTGTACTGCACGATGCGTTCTAAGTCCTCCTGTTTGCCGTGTTGCAGCCAATCTTCGTACCAACTAATAGAGTCCATGCCGCTTGCCTCGCTGGTACGCCAGTGAAAGCCGAGGTATTTGGCAACATCTTTTAGTGAGTAGAATGAGAGTGGGAAAATAACGCGGTCACGCAGTTTTGTGAGGACATCTACCATGCGTGGCATAATCATGGCTGGCGTCATGTCGTGAAAGACGCCGTGGCGTTCGGCTAAAGTTTTTATGACATCTACCTCAAAATAACCGTAATGATAGATGGGCATGGCTGGTTTGCTGGCGAGGTAGGCGCAGAACTCTTGCCACATAGCCGCCTCTTCATCTGGCTTTTTGGCGAGGAAGGAGTGGAATGACTGAACGACGCCGTGGACTTCTAGAACGCCAATTAGGTAATGAAAGTCATTGCGGAGCGGATCGCTTTCGACATCAATGATGAGAGCGTCAGCCCCGGGATCAAAGTCGACAGCACCGAGAGTGATGATGCGGTCGTCAATGAGGGCTTTGGCTTGCTCCTGTAAAAAGGCGAGGCGGTCGGTTGGAATGCCGCTGACATGGGCGGCTAGATATTCTTTGGTGGTTTTGGCGAAGTCGGTAACGGTGTGAATACCAGATTCGTCAATTGCTTTGACCTCGCTCCGCCAAACGCGATTGAGGCGCGAGAGGTCGTCGCAAGCTGCGCTGCCATGCTTGCAAACATGAAACCAGGGCGACTGCTTGCAATCGCTCGTTAGGAAATGCGGTTCTTCCTCACCGTTTAGGATGCGCTCGATGGCATCCATAGTGAGGTGAAATTTGGTGGTGTAGGTTTCGAGCAAGTAGCCCTCCACGACGCCGTCGGGATGCATGACATAACCTTGAATCGGTGTAGTCCCCTGCACTTCCGCCAGCAAAAGGGCGTAGAAGGAGCCCTGAAAACAGTATTCATCTTTAAGGCGGCGGGAGCGCTTGATGTCACAAGCGACATAGTAATAGTCGCCGAGTGTCGACTTGCCCTCGACGCGCTCGAGAATGTCGGGCCGGGCAATCCAATGGTGATGAGCGAGAACGGGGCGGTAAATGGTTTGCACGCCTTCGGCCATGAGATCCACGGTTTTAATCATGGCTTCGTCTTGGTCCTCGGTAACGACCTCGACTATGGGGCGGTTCGCTAATAAGGCGAGTTGACGCTCACGAATTAAACCGTCGTCCTGCAATTTTACGCGCAATGAATCTTCCACGAGTTGTTCCTCTTTTACTTCGTGGGCAATCCACGATGGGCATTTGAGGTACTTGTAAAAGCTGCGCTCGGTGATGACTTTAGGCATGATATTTACTAATCTACTGGTGGTACAGCAGCTAGATATTAACGAAATCTTCGTCTGGAGCATTGCGAGCGATAGCGATTTTTGCAAGAGAAGTGTCACTTATTCGATCTCTTCGCTGGGCTTTGGCGGCTTTGAGGAAACCGAGGAAGAGAGGGTGAGGAGTGAGGGGACGGGACTGGAACTCGGGGTGGAATTGGACGCCCACAAAGAATGGGTGGTCGGCGACCTCAACGATTTCCACCAGGCGGTTGTCGGGCGAGGTGCCGGCGATAACGAGGCCGGCGGCTTCCAGATCTGCACGATAGTCGTTGTTGAATTCGTAGCGATGGCGGTGGCGTTCGCTGATCGAGACGGCGCCGTATTCTTTGCGCGACTGACTGCCGGGAGCCAAGTCGCACGGGTATGAACCGAGACGCAGTGTGCCGCCAATGCCTGCACCCTTCAGCTTGGCTGTTTGATCTTTCATGATGTGAATAACTGGATGCTTGGTTTTGGCGTCGATTTCTGTGGTGTTGGCGTCCGCAAAACCTAGCTCTGAACGAGCGAACTCAATGACGGCGCATTGCATACCGTAACAAATGCCAAAGTAAGGGATTTTGTGTTTACGGGCGTAGGCGATGGCGGCGATTTTGCCCTCCACACCACGAGAACCAAATCCGCCTGGGATAAGAATGCCGTCGTAGTTTTTGAGTTCGGCGAGCAATGATGGATCTGTTTCGTAAGCCTCAGAGTTGAGCCATTCAATGACTGGTTTTTGACCTGTTGCCCAGGCGGCGTGTTTGATAGCTTCGAGGACGGAAATGTAGGCGTCGGAAAGAGTGAAGTCGCCAGTTGAGAAGTACTTGCCAATGACGCCGATTTTTACTTCTTCTTTGACGCTGGCAATACGGTCTACCAACTTTGCCCATTGTGCGAGATTAGTTGGCGGTGCTTTCATGCGGAATGACTTGAGGACGGTGTCCGCAAAATGCTGCGCTTCAAATGACATTGGCACTTCGTAAATGCTGCGCGCGTTGGCGGCTGTAATAATGTGGTCTTCGGCGACGCCACAAAAACGGCTGAGCTTTTCACGCCGTGGAGCGTCGAGTGCTTGCTCACTGCGGCAGATTATGAAGTCTGGTGCAATGCCAACGCGATTGATTTCGCGCACGGCATGTTGGGTTGGTTTGGTTTTCATCTCGCCGATTGATGGTGGCACTGGTAAATAACTAACGAGAATTGTGCGCACAGAATCCACAGCTCGAATACGCATCATGCGCAAGGCTTCGAGGAAAAGAATGTTCTCGTACTCGCCCACCGTACCGCCGATTTCAATGAGCACGAAGTCGGCTTTGGCGGCTTTGGCGGCGGCGTCGATGCGAGCAATAACTTCCTCTGGAACGCGCGGTACTACTTCCACGCACTTGCCGTGATAACCGCCGTGGCGTTCGCGGTCAATGACGGTTTGATAGACACGACCGGTGGTCATGTAGTTAATTTTGGTAATGTTGATGTCAAGGAATCTTTCATAGTTGCCAATGTCCTGGTCTGTTTCGTCGCCGTCAACCGTGACGAAAACTTCACCGTGCTCCACTGGATTCATGGTGCCAGCGTCGACATTGACATACGGATCAATTTTGATGGCGGTAACGGTATAGCCTTTGGAACGAAGGATGAGGCCGAGCGAGGCAGTTGAGGTGCCTTTACCGACGCCGCTCATGACGCCACCAACCACGAAAATAAAACGATGTTTCATATTAAAAAGTTAAGCGTCGATAATTATTGAGAGGGTGGCTTCGTAACCGCTCGGGAAGTTTATGATAGCCGTGCTGGTGCCGACTTCCTTGACTGGCGTCATTTCTACTTGATCGTCGCTAACCTTGAAACCGAGTTCTTGCAAAGCTGCAACGACATCTTTCGGGCCGACGCTGGCGTACAGTTTGCCGCCGTCAGATTTGGCGGTGATCATTATTTCCAAGCCGTCTAGTTTGGAAGCCAACTGGCGGTCTTCCTTGCTGATTTTGGTGGCCTTACTGACCGCGCGATTTTCTTGGTCGGCTTTGTCTTTTAAGGCCTTGGGGCTGGCTTCGATGGCAAAGTGGGCCGGGAAGAGGAAGTTACGAGCATAGCCTTCCGATACTTCCACGACGGCACCCTTAAGCCCGTGCGCGGCAACATTTTGGAGGAGGATAACTTGCATAGATTTAGTGCTTTGGTGATCGTGGCTACCATGTCTGGGTAGCTTGATCTTTTTGATAACTCGTTGGCGTTGACCCAGGAAACTGATTGAATGCGTTCACCTTCAGCCTCGATGATTGGTTTGGTAAGGTTGGCGTCGGGCAATGCCTCGAACATGAAGTAGTGAATGTATTTGTGAATGAGTTCGCCTTTGTGAACAAAACGATCACGGAACCAGATGTCTATGGTGTCGAGCCTGGCGACATAACGGAGAATGTTGAGTCCCATTTCTTCGCCGATTTCACGCACCGCGGCTTGGCGGTAACTCTCGCCGTCACGGACATGGCCCTTGGGAAAAGCCCACTTGCCGTAGCTATCCACGACCATCGCAAAATAGATCGCCCCGCGCTGGCGTTTGAACACCAGTCCTCCGGCCGAGACTTCGGTGCGATGCCTTTCACGCTCGCCGCTACTTTTGCGCGAGGTGACTGATCGCCGCGTCCATTTGTGGCGTTGCCCCAGCATGAATTTGTTCTAGAGTTTCATTAACTATGATGTCTGGCGTAATGCCGACTTCGTGAATAGTACGACCATTTGGCGTGAGCCAGCGGGCGATGGTGATTTTGGTCGCACCACCGCTTGGTAGATCGTAATATTCTTGGACTGAACCTTTACCGAAGGTTGTTTCCCCCATAATGACGCCCAAACCATAATCTTGCAAGGCACCGGCTAGGATTTCTGAAGCAGAAGCGGAGCCACCGTTGACGAGGACGACGGTTGGCAGGTTGGCGAGCAAAGCTGCCGTACTGCCGCGGTAAGGATTTTCGTGATCGCGGAACTTTTCGATGACAACTGTTTTGTCGCCAGCCCAGTATGAGGCGACATCAATGGCGGCTGTGAGGAGGCCACCCGGATCGCCACGCAAGTCGACTACGATACCTTTGGCCTTGGCTTTGGTGATAGCGTCGACCGCAGCGGCGAAGAGTGGGACGGTGTCGTCGTTAAAAATGCTAATGGTAACAACGGCAATACCATCGTCACGAATGTCCCAAGTAACGCTTTCGATTTTGATGTCCGCGCGAACGATGCTGATTTCGAGAGGTTCGGTGGTGCCGCGGATGATGGAGAGGACAACCGTGGTACCAGCATCACCGCGAATGAGGTGCACGGCGCCGTCCGCTGACATGCCGGCGGTAGTTGTGCCGTCTATAGCAGCAATAATGTCGCCGGTTTGCACACCAGCAGCGGCGGCTGGGCTGTTTGGCAAGGGGGCGACGACGGTAATGCCGGCTGTGCGTTCGCCGATTTCTGCACCGATGCCAGAGAAGGTACCGCTCAAGGTACTGTTGAACTCCTGGGCTTCTGCTGCAGTGAAGTATGAGGAATAAGGATCGCCGAGCGCCCAGACCATGCCTTGCATGGCACCGTCCATGAGTTTTTGCTGATCAACTGGTTGGTCAACATAATTAGCTTTGGCGAGGTTCCAGACCTGCCAAAAAGTGCTCATGTCGGCTTGAGCTGTGCTATCCACTAGGCTGCCACTCGTCACTTTGGCTGCCCCGAGGCTGTAACCAAAAATGAAAATGGCGGCAATAATTATGAGGGCCAGTAGCCGTTTGAGCCAGGTGCCGAGGGTGATATCTTCT
The DNA here is from genome assembly GCA_020053275.1 of bacterium. GTDB lineage: Bacteria > Patescibacteriota > Patescibacteriia > UBA9934 > UBA9934 > UBA11707. The sequence goes on along the minus strand of JAGVNL010000028.1, from coordinate 3,858 downwards.
GAATATGATTTATGAAACATAGCTCTGCATAGTTTAGCATGAAAGAAGAATCCCCGACACCTGGTGTACACCAGGTGTCGGGGATAACTTTTAAACAATCTTTTCTATGAGGATTTCCGTGAAAGGCTGACGGTGACCGACATTGCGACGGTAACGCACCTTGCGCTTGTATTTGATAACGGAGACTTTGTCCGCTCTGTCTTGGGCGACCACCTTGGCTGTGACTTGACCGCCCGCCACCAGAGGAGTGCCGACTTTGACCGACTCGCCAGAATCGTCAGAAACGAGGAGGCAGTCTAGGTTGAGAGTAGCGCCGACTGCGAGTTCCAGCTTTTCCACCTGTAGCTTTTGACCTTCGGTGACAAGATACTGCTTGCCGCCGGTAACTATAATTGCGTACATACTGTGTTTGCCTGTTCAGGCGCCCCGTTTGCACAGAGACTTGCGAGCCTTACACATGGCGATTTAAGAGTCGATAACGGGAGGACAGTAACAGTTTTACTTAGCACCGTCAAGGTTAATATGAATATCTTGGCCCATAATATAGCCGTATTGATTGACCTTGCCTGCTGGAAGTTCCAGTACCATGTCAACTTTAAGTGGTGTTGAGCTGACTTCTTGGGCTGGGGTGCCAGCTACAGGAGCAGTCACATTTTTGTCTATTTTCATGATTTTACCGTTGTTTATCCAGACAAGGTCAAGGTTGAACTCCATGCCCTTCATGGTGAACGACTGGACGGTGGAGGTGTCAAAAATGAACAACATGCCGTCTTCCTTGAGACTCTCGAGGGCTAGGCCTGACAGCCCTTTAGCCCGTTTTAGTGGGTTATCTGCAACTTTGGCGATATGGAGATCTGCTGGATCAGCGCCGACCTGGAAGGTGGCTGTTTGATGACCGGTAACGCCAGCATAGACGAGGTAGCCGACGAAGACGATGACAATGAGGGCAAGAAGGTATTTGAGTTTTGACATAAATTAATTGGTACGGTGTAAAGAAATAGCCATAATGCTGGCAACTAGTGCCAGAATAGCAAGGATTATGAGTTTTTGCCAACTAACCAGAAAGAGCGAGGTGACGCCGAAGATGAGGGCAAAGACGACATAGAACAGAACGACTTGGCGCGCTGACAGGCCGTGGTCCAGGAGAAGATAATGCAGATGGTCGCGATCACTGGCGGTGAAGGGGTTTTGGCGGCGGGCAAGGCGGCGGATAATAACGAAGACGACATCAAGGGCTGGAATGCCAAGAACGAGGAGCGCAGTGGCAACTTTACCGCCGGAAATAACAGCCAGTACACCAACCAAAAAACCGAGTAGTGTACTACCGCCTTCTCCTAAAAAAATGCGAGCAGGATGCCAATTCCAGAGTAAAAAGCCGAGCATGGCGGCAGCTGCAATGGCGGCAAGCAAGGCGACATCAGGCTGCCAAAACTTTGCTGAGAGCGAAAGAACCATGATTAGTAAGGCGGCGATACTGGCGATGCTGGTGGCCAAGCCGTCCAAGCCGTCGAGGAGTTTGGTGGTGTAGGTGGTGGCGAGTAACCAGCAGAAAGTAAAGATCGAGGAGATGGCGGCTGGTAGCAAGAAGGGTGAACCGAAAGGATTTGTTAGCTTAGTAACGCCAATCCCGCAAGCGACGGCGATTAAGGCGGCGAGGACTGGGAAGACGATGGATTTTTTTGCTGGCAGGCGGTAACGGTCGTCTAGCAGGCCGCCCAAGGTGAGGACGAGGCCGCCAAGAAGAAGACCGACGAAGGCGAGTGGTTTGATAGCGCCGCTCGTAAAATGATTAGTCGAGAAGAGGACGGCGAAGCTTGGGATGGTGAAAGCCAAATAAATGGCGACTCCCCCGCCAAACGGCAGAGCTGACGAGTGCAGTTTACGGCCGCCGTCTGGAGCGTCGACAAGATTATGGCGAAGTGCAAGATGGCGAACAATAGCTGTGAGTACGAGACTCAACAGCCAGGCTGCTAGGATTGGGAGGAACCACCAGAGGGTCATACATTACTAGTACAACATGATTCCACATCTTTTTCTTGGTCTTTACAGGTATACTCAATCATTCCTTTTTCTATTTCTTCGTTGGTAAAGATTTTATGAAGATCTTTTTCTGAAATGAACGAGCCTACTCCACGACCATCATTTTCCTGTGTGCCAGCAAATGAAAAATCATCTCTGCCTACAGTAAACCTTGTTTTTGTGTTCATAACCAACTCAGAAGTAACGGCCGTGTGCAGCGTTTGCGTTCCTTTACGAAGCATAACACTCTCCCCATTCTCTAGAGTAACTTCATAGGTAGTATATTGCTCAATGGGTTTGTTAGCCTCAGCTACTTCTTGTGTAGCTACGGTTTCTACAGCTGGAGCTTCTGTGTACAATGGGCGAGGAACCCTGGGTGAAAGGTACCCAGTACGCTGCGGCGTAATGGGAGTAGCGTCGCTCAGATCTGGCATTTCGGCATCGAGTAAATGAAAGTATTCAAAAATTGCACGAGCTTTTTCTTTGTCGGCGCTGTCGACCTGTTTTAGATAAATCTCTATCTTCATCTTTATCCATTCTGCGAATGAGGTTACTTGGAATGCTTCATTTTGTTTTTGGAGGCGATCCCTAAAACCAGTCATCCAACTCCTAACTTCACCAAGGGTTATAGTAGATGATTCCAATGTTAATAAGCCTCCGTCTGTCTCACTTAGTGTTATATTTCCCTTGTCATCTTCTTTATAGCGTAAAGCGTCGTCAGGAATATCTTTTGGCAACTTATTACCATAAATAAAACTATTCTCCAATGCTTTAACTGCGTTAGCTAGGCGCCACGAACTGCCATGACGCTTATCTGCCTTATTAGCGATTAATTCATCATAACCGATAACCGTGCTACCATCTGGTAGTTTATAACGCTCTTCCGCAGCTAGATCTCGTTTGGTGTAAGCAGGCGCCAATTCTTGTTCCGCTATCGTAATATGCTTATTCTCATCAAATAGTGCTGAAGTCATGAAGTCAAAGAGCTCTGGTTGGACGGCTGACTGTTCTGGATAGTCAACATAGATTTCAGCTATTTCACGGCGCATGGCAGGATCAACAGGATGTCGGTCTGGGTAGCGCATACCCACAGGGTTAGTTGTCCAAATGGCAGATGCACCTGGCAGAACTGGTTTGCCATAAAAATCGTCACCGGCTTTCTTCTGACGAGCGTCTTTGATAATAGCGTATGCTTTTTTGCCCAAGCGACCGGATTCATCAAAACGGGCAACTCTACCTATTGTAAATGAAGGTTCCGCCTGCCATGGTCCGTCAAACCCAGTAAATGCCTGCATTAAAGGTTGATATTCCTTTCGTAGCTTGGTGCCGTCATCAGGATCTGGTGCCATATCCATAGGATAGTTTTAGTAGGACCATAAGCAGAATGTAATCCACGCATTAATTCTTCAGTATCGATGCCGACTGAAGGCAAGGATTCATCATCAAAATTAAAATACATGAAAGGCCTATCCTTCAAAAGTGACAAACAAAAAACTGATTTACCGGCACGGCGTGGGCCCAAAACTACCTTAATTAGGTCAGATTCTAACCATTTTTTAGCATCATCAAATTTATCCCGTTTAATATAAGGAAGGGCTAATAATCGTTCTTTTTCTTGTTTTTGGCGTAAAATAGTGGTTTTTAACATAAATTTTTGACTATATTAGTCATAAATCATCTTTTTTGTATAATACAACAATTATACTATACAAAATAACTGAGTCAAATACAACTAAAATCTGGTGAGTTCAAACCACATAGCACCACCCTGTAATCATTGAGGTAGCGGCGACAAGCCTTTCGGGACATAATTTGCCCCGTATGCCTAAAGGATGCCAG